>NZ_JBHTSF010000172.1:2028-18087 GCF_042795295.1 Streptomyces sp. NPDC056486 | reverse complement strand
CCCACTGGGAGAGCGCCGGGCTTCGTGCTTCCCGGGCCTGGATGCCTGGCCAAGCTGCTCGCGCCGCTCAGCGGGTCGGCCACTAACGCGCTGCTGCCCCCGACCCATGGTGGTCCGGGGGTAGCAGCTTGGTGGGTGGAAGGGTTAGCTCGTTGCCGTGGCCTTGGTGAGGGCCTTGTCGAGTTGGCGGTCGACGAGGGTCGGGGAGACGGAGACGATCAGCAGCAGACTGCCGTCGCGGATCGCGGTCTGCTTGACCACGGTGCTGCGTCCTCCGGCTGTGAACGTCAGGAGCTGGCTCCACTGCTCGTCGCCGAGGCTGTGGGGCGCGGGCAGCTTCTGCGAAGCCATATCGATCGGAGTGCCGCCCGCGACGACCTGATACGTGGGGCATCCCGTCATGGCGTCGAAGATACGGCCGATGCCGTCCGACAGCTTGTTGGCACTGTCGCTGTACAGCTCCTCAGCGATCTCGGAGCTACTGCCGCCGTAGGTGAAGTCTGCCTTCGCCTTGCGGGGGAAGGCGAGCGTGCCGCCGGTCGCCGCGTCGTCGCCCAGCTCGCTCAGGGCCGGGCAGCCGATGACGGTGACGTCGTCGTGCCGGGCGGGACGTTCCGGCTTACGCAGGTAGCCGGAGCCGAGGTCGCTCTGGTCGAGCAGGCGCGTTTCCAGCGCGGCCGACGTGAGCGGAGTAGCCCGCTGGGCTGCATCGGCCCGCTTCCCGGCACGGGCGGAGGGCGCGGTGTCGGGTTTGGTGCCGGCGGTGTTGGTGGTGCAGGCGGGCAGGGTAAGGAGGGCGGCGGTGATGCCGAGGGCGGTGGTGGTGACGCGAACGCGCATGACGGAACTGACCCCTTGGTGCTAGGTGACGGGTGGTCAGTGCGGGCCTGCGGGCCCGGTGGGGTCGTAGGAGTGGGGGTCAGTGCCCGAGGTGGCGCAGGCCGTCCTCGAACGTGGCGTGCGTCGCGTCCGCCGGTCCGAAGTTCCGGTTGAACCAGGCGGTGTCGAGGCGGGTCTCCTGCTGCTGGTGGCCGACCCGGCAGCGCAGCCAGATCTGGTCGCGGGTGGAGAGGATGAGCCAGTCCCGGTACGCGTCGCACTCGGCGCAGGCGACCATCTCACCGTCGAGGACCAGCGGCTGCTTCCACGGCATCATCCTGCCGTCGAGCTGGTCGTGGCTGGGCACTCGCAGCTCCGGCGGAAGGAAGTCGTCCGCCAGCGCGGTTGTCGGCTCGGTGCGCTCCGGCTCGGCCGGCGGCACCCCGATCCCGGGCGGGACCTGGTCCTGCATGCGGGCATGCAGCTCGGCGAGTCGGCGCTGCGCCTCGCTGGGCTCCTTAGCCCGGCGGCGTATTCGGTGAAACACCCTGGCGTCCTCCCTCTCCTCGTCCTGCTCGCGTCATGATCGTGCCCTACGCCCCTGGCGGTTTCAATTCACAAAGTCCACAGTCACCTTCAGGCAGGTCACAGGGCGTTTCCTCGCTCCCAGAGGTCGGTGCCAGCTCTGGGCGAGGCGCGTCCATCGATGCGGGGACCGTCTACCGTGGCGTGCCATGACTGTCCTCATCGTCGGCGGCAGCGGTTTCCTGGGCACCGAGTTGGTCCGTCAGGCATCTGCCGCCGGGCATCCCACCGCCGCGACCTTCGCGACCAGGCCGGGCAACAACCCGGAGGCCACTTGGTACGGCCTGGACCTGCGGGACGGCGACCGTGTCGAGGAGGTCGTCGCCTCGCTCGCCCCCTGCCTGGTCATCAACGCGAGCAGCGGCAGCGCCAACTGGGCCGTCACGGCCGAAGGTTCCGTCCGTCTGGCGATGGCCGCGGCGAAGCACAACTGCCGTCTCGTTCACGTCAGCAGTGACGACGTGTTCTCCGGCGCCCGCGTCCACTACGACGAATCCAGCCTCCCTGATCCCGTCACCCCCTACGGCGCCGCGAAGGCCGCGGCGGAGACCGGCATCCGGCTTCTGGCCCCGGACGCCGCCGTCGCCCGTACCTCACTGATCATCGGCGGAATCCAGTCCGAGCACGTCCGTCTCGTCCACGACCTCGCGACAGGGAGCCGAAGCGGATCCCTGTTCACCGACGACATCCGCTGCCCGGTGCATGTCGGTGACCTAGCCGCCGCCCTGCTGGAGCTGGCTTCTACCGACGCGCGCGGCATCCACCACCTTGCAGGTGCCGACGCCGTGAGCCGTCACGGCCTGGGTGTTCTCATCGCCCAGCGCGACGGGCTCGAGTCTTCCCGTCTGCCGGAGGGTCTTCGGGCAGCCACCGCGCTTCCTGGCGCCCTTGACGTCCGCCTCGACAGCCGTGCAACCCAGGGCAAGCTGCGTACCAGATTGCGCGGCGTCCACGAGTTCCTCTGACGCGCAAGCGCAGTCGCACCTGCGGCGGGCTCATCGGGTATTGCCCGGCGCCTCTTCACCAAAACGGCGGCCAGAAGCGGCGGTGCGGGCCGGCGGGCGCGCGGCAGTCGGGCTCTTTGCCGTGCTGTTCTCCGGCATCCCGGTTGCGTCGGCTGGCAGATCGGCCAGGCGCCGCAGTCGCCATATCAGCACGTCGCTGACCGAGTCCGCGGTGTCGAGTTCGCGGCGCTCTACCGCGTGGGACAGGAGCGCTGCAGGGTCGTGGCCGGCGGCTTCGGCGTCGGTGATGGTCGCGGCCAGGGCGTGCCATCCGGGTTCGGCCAGGATCTTTTCAGCGAGCCCCGGCAGCGCCTTACGCAGCAGGATCGTCTGCCGCTGGAGCACCGGCTGGCTCAGCCTCCGCCCTCGCTGGTGGAGCACGCTGAGGGGGTGTGCGGCGGCGGCCTGGTAGGCGGTGCGCAGATGCGTGGCGGCCCGGGTGGCGGCTTCGGCCTGCTGAGCGTGGCCCTTCCTGGCGTGCCAGTGCGCAGCGGCGGTGATGAGGAAGACCAGCATGTCGATCGCCATCGCCGTGGTGGCACCGTCTTCACCGCGGCCGAGGGCGGGGCCGCCCCGGATGAGGTCGCGGGCGGCCTGCCGCAGCGCCCGGTCGTGCCCGCGTACGGCGCGGATGTGGGAGCGCGAGGCTCGCTCGAAGGCCGTTGCGGCATCGCGGAGTTCGCGCCGGGTGTGGGCAGCGGATGTCTTGGCGAGGGCGTCCAGGACCTCGCCGGTTGCTGCGATGTGGGCGGCGACGACCGCGTCCTCTCCGTGCTCGATGACGAGCACCGCCTGCCATCCGGCAGAGGCCGTCCTGCGGCGCGCGGCGGCGGCGCTGCCCGGCCCGGTACGGATCATTTCCTCCCGCCGGGTTGTGGGTGGGGTGTCCTGGGCGTCGCCGGACCAGCGCTCGCGGATGCGGGGCAGTGACAGGTCGGGGGCCAGGCGGGCGCCGGGGTAGAACACCGGCTGGCCGTCCTTGTTCAGGTCGTCGGGCAGAGCGACCTTGTATCCGAGCAGGTCACCGGAGGGCGCTTCGCGCTTTCGGATCAGGAGTCCGGCGGCAGTGAGCCGGTCGAAGAACTCATCGTCACTTCGTACACCGGTCACCGCGCGCCGTACGGTTTCGCGCAGTTCCTCGCGGGCGGTGCGCTCGCGGCCCTGACGTTCGGCCTTGTGGCGCTCCGCGCTGGTGGGCCGCTGTGCGGCGGTGCCGTCGCCGGGCGCGACCTGGTGAAGGCCGAGTTCCTTTTCGATGAGCCGGGCTTCGGCCTGGGCGCGGGTACCGGAGCGGAAGTCGTCGGGGCGATGGCCGTCCTCGGTGACGAGGGTGGCGACAATGTGGATGTGATCGTCGGCGTGGCGTACGGCGGCCCAGCGGCAGCCAGGCTCTCCGTCACCGGGGTCGATGCCGGTGGCGGCGACGATACGGCGGGCGATGCCGGCCCACTCCGCGTCAGACAGGATCCGGTCGCCGGGGTCGGCGCGTACGGAGGTGTGCCATACGTGCTTGGCCGGGCGGGCGTGCTGGGCGAGGGCCATCATGGGCTGGTCCAGGAGCCGCTGGAGGTCCGTGAGGCCGTTCGGGTCGCGGCCGGGGTCGGGGGACATGCCATCGAAGGAGGCGATGAGGCGGGGGTCGATGTGGTCCTCGTGCTTGCCGGTGTCGTAGAGGTAGTAGAGGAGACCTCTGGTGTCCGCCCCGGCCCGGTTGACGCTGGGGATCATGAGCCGTTGGCTTCGATCAGCCGCGTGGCGGCTTCGTGCGTGGTGTCGGCGGCACGCCGGACGGCGGCGACGGCGGCTTCGAGCTGGGGAACGTCCGCACCGGAGTTGAGCGCCCTGACTACCTGGTTGAGATTGCTGCCGGCCCAGCCGAGCTTCCGCCGGCTGTCGAACAACGCGGAGACGATGTCGCGCTCGGTGGCGATCTCGATGCTGGTGCGGTCGATGTCGCGGGCGGTGGCGAGCGCGGAGCGGGCGAGGAATCCGGCGACGGACAGATGGCACCGGGCGGCGGCGGACTTGATCAGGGTGAACTCTTCTTCGTTGAAGCGTGTGTTGGGCTGATGCAGGCGCTTATTCTGGGGCGACTGGCGCGGGCGCTGGCGGGCACGAGACGCGGTTTGATTCTCCTCCTGCTCGGGCTTCGATCCGCCCCCGGTCGAAGCCCGAAGGACCTGCGCCCCCCGGTGCAGGTCTACTCCCGCCCCCTCGGGGGCGGGTTTGGCGGAAGCTACGCTTCCGCCCCAACTTGCTCGCCCTGAGACTGAGTTGAAGTCGGGATCAGTTTCCGGGGTGGTGCCGTTCGTGCTCGGGTTCGTCATCGGGATTCGGTCCTCGTGGAGCGGATGCGGTGCTGGATGGTGGCGGCAAGTTCGACGACATTGGCCGGTCCAGTGAGGACGCGGACGGGCCCGCCGGGGGTGTGCTGGATGAGCCACTAGCCGGTCGGGGCATGGACCGCGGCGTGCACGAGGGATAGGCGGACCAGTACGTCCGCCCAGGCGCTGGCCTCGGCGGTCGTGGGCTCGGACGAGCGAGTGGGACCCGGGATCACAGCGGCCTCCTGGAGTAGGGCGGTGGCCCGGCGCGAAGCCGAGCCACCCATGGTGGTAGGGGAGTTGAGCTGGGGTTTTGCCGGTCAGCCGCACTCGGGGCAGCGTCCGACGTGGCTGCTGAGCGCCCGGGCCATCCGCTGCTTCGTCGCAGCAGCCTGCTTCGCGCTGGACTTCGCCGCCGCCCTGCCCTCGTGCCGCTTGGAGTGGGCGAGCATGAAGCCGATCTCCCGCTCGTACTCCGCCCGCGCGGTCTCGAACTGGTGGCAGGTCTTCATCCGGTGCTCCTTGTCGTCGTGGTGTCCTCGCTCCTCAACCCCTGGAGGACGAGGCTGATTCGGTCGTTCCGGCAGCCCGTCAGCCCCTCGCGGCGGATGATTTCCCGCAGCTGAACCCGGGTGATCGCTTCGTTGCCGTCCCGGTCGAGCAGGGCGGGCACGTGGGGGCGGACCTCGCGCACAAGCAGGCGCTCCGACGAGTCCAGCTCGCGTGGCGGGCGCTGCGCCTGCGGAGTGCGGGACCGGCCGCGCTTCCCCTTGTTCTTCGTGGCCGTCTTCCGCCGGAGAGGGACCTTGTGTCCCCGGTCCCCGTTGGGCTCGGTCCCCGACTCGCTGGTGCTCGGTCCCCGATGCGTATCGGGGACCTGAGCAGCTACTTTTCGCGTAGAAAGGCCGGTCCCCACGCTTCCGGCGTCCCCCGCCGAGGCTTCCGGGCTGCCGGGACCGGCCCCCGGGACCGCGGCAGTTCCAGGGACCTCGGTCCTCACACCGGTCCCCGCATCGTTGCCCTCGGTCCCCGCGCTTGATGACTCCATCGCGTCCGCGCTTTCGGGGACCGGTCCCCGCGCGGGGCTCGGTCCCCGGTCCCCGTCCGGCTCGTCGGGACCGGCTACGGGGACCGGCACCTTCGAGGGGACCGGGGCTGCCGGTGTGGTGCTGTGCGCCGGGGACCACGGCGAGGGCAGCGGGATCGTGGCGAGCGCTAGTGCGTGCCGGCGGGCGGCGAGCTGGTCGAGCAGCTGCGCGCGCTGGAGAGGGTCGGTGCCGACCGAGGCTCTGGCGACCACCTTCGACAGGCGCCGTGTGAGCCGACGACCGCGCCAGCTCTGCTGCTGCTCGGGTGTGCGCTCGGCGAGCCGAGCGGCCAAGGCGACCGCCCGGGTGGTGGCACGGTCCCGGGTGATCTGCGCGGCGTCGCGGTCCCGCGCAGCGATGCCCATGCGGGACAGCAGCCGCTCGCGTACCTCCCGGCCCAGCACGGCGATCAGCCCGTGGGAGGCGGCGCCCGGGGTACGCAGGCGCAGTTCGATACCCATGGCGAGGTGCCACAGCATCGCTGCCATGACCGGCCCGACGAAAGCCCGGACGGTGCCGCCGACGGGACCGCTCTCGGCGAAGGCGGGGATCACCTGCACACCAGTGATCACCCAGACCAGCGTGCCCGGCAGGCCGGGCGCCCCCTGAGCGGCCAGGTTCTGCCGGGCCATCAGCGCGGTCGCGAAGAGCGCGAGTTCGGCCGCGGCGAACATGCCGGCCCGCTCGGCGGTTCCGGCCATGTCGAGGAAGTCGGCCGCGAAGCGCCACGAGGTGTCCGCGCTATAGGCGGTGCAGCCGAAGGCGGCCACGGCGGCGACCTTGACCGCCGGGCTGCTGAGACGCTTCTGCGGACGCGCGCCTCGGTGCCGGATCGCCCAGGCGCTCAGCACGAGGACCAGGACGGCGGGCACGCCGATGGCGAGGTGGAGAGGGAGGTCCGGAGTGGTGCCGAGGGCCAGGAAGCGGGTCATGCGGCCTTTCCGAGAGGGGCTGGCGCCGGGTTCGACGCCGCGGTTCGGGGCACCGCCTGCCGCGTGCCGGGCTTGGCGGGTGCGGGGTTTCCCGCGGGCGGGGCGGGCTTCTTCCGCGTCTTCTTGGGCCGGGGCACGCCGTAGGTGCGGTCGCGGTCGAAGACCTTGTTGGCTGCCTGCCGGAGCAGGTCACGGGCGTGCTTGTGGCTGATCTGTAGAGCCGCGGCGAGCCGGTCGGGCCGCCAGCCGCGCACGTAGGCGTGGTCGATGACGATCTGACGCTCGGTCTCGGTCAGGTGTACGTCGCGTCCCCGGAAGAAGGCCGTCACGCGCTGGTAGTCGAGGCGCTGGTGCAGTCCGTCGTGCCAGGGGCGCCGTTCGGCTTCGGTGAGGCCGCCCCAGACGCCCTCCTTGAGGACGTTCTGCAGGGCGAAGTCGAGGCAGTCGCGGCGCACCGAGCACAGGCCGCACAACTCTTTTGCCTCGGCGATGGCTTGGTGGTCCCGGGGCAGCGGGAAGAACACCGCATCGGCGTCCTCGACGTCCATGCCGTGGCACATGCCGCTGGTGTGCCAGCTGGTGTCGCCGATCCCGCGCAGGCCGGTGGTCGGCGCGTCGTGGGTGGTGATGTGGCGCATGGTGGTCTCCGTTGTGCTGCCGCGTCGGTCCGTTAGAGGGCGGGGAGGGTCGGGGCGTCGGGTGTCGGCTGCGGCGCGAGGGCGGTGGCCGCAGCCGGGGCGGACGGCGGTGTGGTGGTGCACCGGCCTTGCGCGTAGGTCAGGCCACGGCGGACTGCGGGACCTGCGTGGTCTGCTGGGCGGCGGCAAGGTCGAGGCGGCCGGGGTGCGGAGTGGCGCGCAGGGCGGTTCCGCGTGCTCCTCCGTCGGGGCCGATCCGCCTGCGCCGACAGGGCTCGCCGGGCGGGGCCAGGCACCACTCGCAGCGGATGCTCAGGGCGTCGGGCTGGCCCTGAGCGATGGCCGCCTCGCGTGCCGCTTGGGCGGGCCGGTAGGGCGCCAGGGCAGCTCGGGCAGCGGGCGGGATACAGGAGCCGACCTCCCGCAGCCGTGCCGCCAGCCTCGGGTCGGCCTGCCCGCTGGCGATGGCACGGTACTGCTCGGGCTGAGCGGTACCGGTGGCCACTGCGTGCCGGGTGCCGACCAGCTCGGCGGTCCAGGCCGCCTGATCGTCCGGGTCGACGGACGGCGTGGGGTCGGTGTGCCGGCCTAGCCGGTCGCGGCGGTAGCTCTCCCAGGGGCGGGCTACGTCGGCGGGCAGGATCGGGTACGGCGAGAGGCGGATGTGCTGGCGGGCAGCGATGCGGGCGTCCCAGCCGTGCGGCGTCGCCATCGGCACGTCGCCGAGCAGTTCGTGCCACTGGGCGAGCTGGTCGCGGGCCTCGCCCTCGATGCGGCTGGTGCGGGGGTCGAGTCGGCCGATGTAGGCCAGCAGAGCGGCGATTTCGCGGCGGTCCACGGTGTGGCTATTCCGTTCCGGTCGGCTCGTCGAGAGCGGCGAGGAGGGCGGCTTGGTGCGCCTCGGCCCGAGTCATGCCGCCCGGCTGGGAGGTGGCTTTGCCGGGCAGGGCGTAGAGGGCCGGGCGGCCCGGTGGGCGCTCCCGGGCGACCCAGGAGCGCCAGTCGGCAGCCCAGGCCCCCGCCGTTCGCGGCTTGAAGTCGGCGCGGTGGGCCCGCCACTTCGCGTCGGCTGCTTGCAGACCCGCCTCGCCGAGCCGGTCGAGGTGCCCCTGCCGACGGGCCCAGGCGTGGGTGTCTGGGTCGACCTGCCACTCCGCGGCCGGGGTGAGGGAGGTACCCCTACTGCTGTACCTACGGTTCACCTTCGGTTCACTACGGTTCTGGGGTGTGGAATCCGCACCGTCGGGGGTGCGGATTCCTGCCCGTCGGGGGTGCGGAATCCGTCGCGGGGGTGCGGAATCCGCACCGGCTGGATTCCGTGGCGAGGGTGTGGAATCCGCGCCCTTCTTGGGCCAGATCCCGTGCCGCTGGAGCTTTTCCGGCTGCAGCTCGGGCACCGGATCCGCGTCGGACGGTTCGACGTGTGCGTCCGGGTCTTCCGCCCTGGCCGCCTCGATCTTGGCTTGGAAGGCGGCGGCGCGGCGCAGGCGGTAGACCATGGTCCGAAGCGGGCCCTGGTAGTCGACGAGCAGCTCCAGCTCGTCGCCGTTGGCGAGAGCCCGGAGCGCCGCGCGGACGGCGGTGCGCGATGCGTTGGTCCGCTCGACCAGACTTGCCATGGAGGCCCAGGCGACGCACTGCTTGTCGGGGACCCGGTCGGCGATCGACAGCAGGACCAGGCGCGCGGTGCCCCGGCTGGAACTGTGCTCCCACACCCATTCGCGGGAATCGACGCTCATCGGCCGCTCCCGCTCACAAGGCGGGGCCGGCGGTTCGCCCGGGCCAGGATGGTGTGGTCCGGCTCGGGGCTCTGAAGCGCCGAGACGGAGATGACTGCCGTGCAGGCCAGGCGGAACGGCCTTTTGCGCCGGGCAGGAGACATGCGATACTCCCGTTTGCAGTGTTGCCACGCTGGTGCGCCCGTGGAAGGACTCAGCGTGGTGATGGTGGGCAATCTCCGCCCTTGCCGGGGCGGGTATGCCGCTTAGCGTTCGGCGTCCGGGAGTTACTCTCTCGGGCGCCGTCGCTGTTTTACGGGACCTTCTCGGTCCGGTCCGTGCTCGCGGGCTCCTCCCGTCCGTTGTCGCGGGCGGGCTGCCCGGGGGTGACGAACATACGCACGGACCCGCGTCAAGATCCAGACTTGGTTCTTAAACTCTGTACTGGTTGCAGAGAGTCACCACATGGCCTGCCGCCGGAGCCGCCTGTGGGCTTCGGTGCGTACTGCCGTCCGACATCGAGGAGCACCGTTGCCGCGGTTGCCCCGAATATCGAAATCGTGCCAGTGTGTCCGAATTGGAATGGGTGTCTGGTATTTCCCACGGCGGAAATGCGATGTGGATGAGGTGTTTCCACTGCCGCCTCCGCGCTTTCCGGTCGAAGATCAAATCCTTGCGTGCTACACGTGACATATGTCGCCGGGCTAATGTGGCTCGCGCCACGTCGCCCGGCGCGCTCCGGCCGGTAGAACGGACGGGCCGCCCTAAAGGGGTGGTGTGTGCCACACGTAAACGTGCTGGCGAGGAAGAACTTTCCATACGTGGGATCGGCTCGTCAACTGGTGTTTATCGCGGGGTAGGGTGGTTGAAGTGGATACGAAGAAGCCCGCCCGGGAAAGGATCATGGAAGAGATGGCCGAAGGTCAGGTGACTCCCAAGGGGCTCATGGACCGTCTTAACCGCCTGTTCGACGCGGTGCACCCGCCCGACCGCGGTCCCTTCAGCAACGCTGAAGTGGCCGAACGGATGGAGAAGCAGGGACTGGGCAAGCTGTCGGCCCAGTACCTGTGGCTCCTGCGAACGGGGCAGCGCGATAACCCGACGAAGCGCCATCTCGAAGCGCTCGCAGGGTTTTTCGGTGTGGATCCCGCCTATTGGTTCGACGACGCTGTCGCTGAAAAGACCGTGCAGGAGCTTGAGTTGCTCGCGCTGCTTCGCGACGCGAAGATCAAAGACGTTCTTCTTCGCCTATCCGACGTCTCCGCAGACGGAAAAGAAGCCGTCCTGGGGATCGTCGAGAGCGTACGAAAGTCCGAGGGGCTGCCGCCCTCAACTGGCGCGTAAACGGCCTGAGTTCAGTAAGTGATCGAAGGAAATTAATGTGGTCTGCACGAAGGGTGCGCCGGCCTGACCTTTTGGCCGAGTTGAAGCTCCCGTACGTCACCAATATCCGCGATCTCAGCGACGAGGTCTCTCGCCGCACGGGGCGGACGGTGGTCCTGGAGCCCCGAGAGCAGGTGCCCTCGGTGTGCGGGGCCTGCGTCGTCACGGAGAGTGTATTCCGTGTGTACTACGACCCGCGGACCAGCTACCTGCACCAGGACCACATCATCGCCCACGAGTTCAGCCACCTGCTGCTCGGCCATCACGAGAGCCGCCCGACGTCCGCGCTCGCCTCGACGATCTTCACCAGCGTGGGCCCCGGCACCGTGGAGATGATGTTGGGGCGCACGAAGTATGAAGAGGACGAGGAGCGGGATACCGAACTCCTCGCGTCGCTGCTCCAGCGCCGGATCATCGACCGGTGGCTGCGCAGCGACGAGTCCTCCGGGGACGCGGTTCAGGACCGGGTCACGCACACGCTGCTGCGTCGACGGGAGGCCCGGCCGTGAAGGACCTGCTCCATCCGATCAGCCTCGTCGTCGCCACGCTCGGCTTCCTCTGCCTCCTGCGGGACGTGCCGACCCGCCGCCGAGACCCCGCCTCCACCGCGTTGGCCGCCGTCTTCCTGCTGTCGGGACTGTCGTTCCTGTTCTCCATCACGCCGATCTGGAACCACCTCGACCGCGTGCTCGGCACCGTCAACCTTTCCGTGCCCCTCGCGCAAGGCTGCGTGGTCGCGCTCCTGGCCTGCCAGCAGGTGGTCCTCACCTACTGGGGATCCCCACCCGAGGTCGCCCGCCGACGGAGCCGCCGGTGGCTCGGGGCCGGCTTCGCGGTGATCGCCGGGCTGCTGGTGCTGTTCGCCCTGCTGACGCCCAGCGCGCCTCATCCGATCGACTTCACGCTGTACTACGCGCACGACGACTGGTACGCCGCGTACCTCACCCTGTACGTCACCGCCTACACCATCGGGGAGCTGTTCCTCGCGCGCGCCTGCTGGCTCCTGGCCCGCCGCAGCACCCGCGGGTCCGTCCGCTACGGCCTGCGCATCGTCGCCCTCGGGGCCACCGTCACCCTCGGATACAGCGCGGTCCGCATCGGCAACGTGATCGCCGGCGTCTTCGATACCTCCCTCGCACAATGGGAGGGCTTCGCCTGGACCTGCGGCGATGCCGGTGCCATGCTCACGCTCATCGGATGGCTCGTGCCCACGATCAGTGACCTGGCCCAGAGCCTTAAGCACCGGATCAAGCAGTACCGCAGCTACTACGGCCTCCGCCCCCTGTGGCTGACGTTCTACAGCGAAGCGCCCGAGATCGAGCTGTCGATCGGCCGGGTCGACCCGGCCCAGAGGCGACGTTTCCGCCGCATCTCGATCCGGCTCTACCGCCGAGTAGTCGAGATCCGGGACGGCCGGTTCGTGATCCGCCAATACCTCGATGCCGCAGTCCGCGAGACCAGCGAAACCCATCACCAGGCCCGAGGGCTTCACGGCCAAGAGCTGTCGGCCGCCGTCACAGCCGACCAGATCCTGGCCGGAATCGCCGCCCGGGCCGAAGGCGCCCACCCGGCCCCCGACCAGCTCACCGACTTCGCCGACTCCGCACGCCAGACCAGCGGGCCCACGGACGACCTCAATGCTCTCCTCGACGTCGCTCGCCACCTGCCCCGCCAGCCCGCACGAGCCCCCCACCTTGAGCGAGTCTCCGCATGACGACCGGCCTCACCCACCAGCCCGCCCATCTCCAGCTCCAGGCACTGGAGCGCCGCGAGATCTCCAGCCGTGAGCTGCTCGACCTCCACCTTGCCCGGATCGACGCCAGCCACGTCAACGCCGTCGTCACCCGCGACGACGGCGCGGCCCGAGCCGCAGCGCGAGCGGCAGACGAACGCCGCGCCCGCAACGAGAGCAGCGGGACCCTCGACGGCCTTCCCCTCACGATCAAGGACAGCTTCGAGACGGCCGGCCTGCGCACCACCAGCGGCGCCGAGGACCTGGCGGATCACGTACCCGCACGGGACGCCGATGCGGTCGCCCGTCTTCGCCATCAAGGCGCCGTGATCATGGGCAAGACGAATACGCCAGCGTACTGCCAGGACCTGCACACCGACAACAGCCTGTTCGGCCGCACACTCAACCCCCACGATCCTGAGCGCACCGTCGGCGGCTCCTCCGGCGGCCCCGCCGCCGCAGTCGCCGCCTACCTGACTCCCGCCGACCTTGGCAGCGACCTCGCTGGCTCACTTCGGCTTCCGGCTCACTACTGCGGCGTCTACGGGCTGCGCCCCACGCATGGACTCGTGCCAGCGCGCGGCCACATTCCCCGACCGCCGGGATGGATCACCAGCAGCGACATGGTCACCCCGGGCCCCCTGGCCCGCCACCCCCGCGACATCGACCTGCTCCTCGACGCGCTGACGACGCCGTCACCCGCCGAGAACAGCCCCTGGAATGTCAAGCTGCCCACAGCGCGGCGCCCGATCGGCCGGCTCCGCGTCGCGGTGTGGGCCGAGGACGAGAGCTGCCCCGTCGACCGTAATTCCGCCGACGCTCTCGCCGCCCTCGAACTGACGCTGGCTTCCGCCGGCGTCAGTGTCCGCCGGACCGTGGGGCCGGTTGGCTTCGCTGACTCTCTCCGCCTCTTCGAGCAGCTCCTTCATGCCACCACGACGGCCGCTTCCGACGATGACGCCGGCGCAGCCGAACTCGCGGCGGCGCGTGACCTGCCCGAGGATGACGCGAGCCCACGGGCCGCCTTCCTCCGCCACCGAACGCAGACACACCGCTCCTGGCTCCGCGCCAACGAGGAGCGCCTCCGGCTTCGGGGGACGTGGCACCGGTTCTTCGCCGACGCCGGGCACGATGTCCTCATCACTCCGGCCGCTCCCACCGCGGCGATCCCGGCCGGCTCCCGCTCCCTCACGGTCGACGGCGTCGAGCGGAGCTTCTTCGACCAGACCGGCTGGGCCAACCTCACCAGCCACGTCGGGCTGCCCAGCCTCGTCGTACCCGTCGGTCGGAATGTGGACGGCCTCCCGCTCGGCGTACAGCTCGTGGGACCGGCCTATTCAGAGCGCACCTTGCTCGCACTGGCCGAATACCTGGCGTTGCGGCAGGGAGGGGTGACCGAGGGAATCAGTCTCTGACACCGTTGGCCTGGGGGGACGCGGACCGGCCAACGGAGGCGCAGCACTAGTGTGCCGATTTTGAGATTCGGCATCACCGATTGCGTGATCGGCACCGCGTTGACCCGCCGCTTGGTGCCGGCCGCACCTCACGTGGTGTCGCAGTAACTCAAGACCGGCTCACTAAGGGCTGTCCCGCTCGATCTTGTGGCTGTCGGGTGGGCGGGTCGTTCTTCTGGGCGTGCAGCGGGGTGATCTGGCAGGGGGGTGCTTCTATCTGTTCGATCAAGGTCTGTGGGCGTGGTCAGGCTGCTTGTTCGTGTCGCGGTTGGTAGAGGGCGCTGTCGCGGAGCATCGCGAAGAGCACGTCGACGCGGCGGCGGGTGAGGCAGATGAGGGCGGCGTTGTGGCGCTTCTTCTCTGCGCGCTTCTTGTCGTAGTAGGTCCTCGATTCGGGGCTGTTGAGCGAGGCGAACGTGGCCAGGAACAGGGCTCGTTTGAGCTGTTTGTTGCCGCCGCGGGGCGGTTCTTCGCCGCGGATGGAGGTGCCCGAGTGGTGGGTGGTGGGGGTCAGTCCCGCGTAGGAGGCCAGGTGGGCGGCGGTGGGGAACGCGCTGGCGTCGCCGACCTCGGCCAGAATGCGGGCACCGGTCCTGACCGCGACCCCGGGCATGGAGGTCAGGACCTTCGCGAGAGGGTGGGTCCCCAGCAGGGTGGCGATGCGGGTCTCGAGCATCTCGCGGCGCTTGAGGACGAGGGCCAGGGACTGGGCCAGGCCGGAGACGATCTCAGCAACCATCCGGTGCCGCCAGGACCGGCGGCAGCACCCCCCGGATCATCAACGACAGGGTCAACGAGCCATACCGGCCCCAGAGGCCACGAGCCCAGTTCGGGCTCTACTCGGAAGGTAATGGGCGTAGCCGACGTCGGAGCTGGTTTCCTTGGCGAACAGGCGGCGCCGTTCGGCAAGCTCGACCAGCGACTGCGGTCAACACCAGAATTCGCGGCCGGCTTCTCGGTTCGTTGGGGCCTGGGCTGGACGCGGTGGTGAGCCGCGTCTGCATCTGAGCCAATACCGGTCCATCAGCGGCAGTGCCGCTGCGAAGTAGTCGTACTCGGTGGTGGCGATGATCTCCTCGATTCGGCAATGATGGGCCGTGGGCGGTCAGTTCGCGTGATGGGGGCTTTGTGGCGGATGTGATGTGGGGCAGTCCACTGGACGGCCGGGACCCGACGATGGTGGGTCCGTATACGGTGTTGCGGTTATTGGGGCAGGGCGGAATGGGCCGCGTCTACCTGGCTCGTGGCCTCGGCACGCGGTTGTACGCGGTGAAGGTGATCCGCCCGCATCTTGCGGACGAAGACGGTTTCCGGGCGCGTTTTGTGCGGGAGGCATCAGCGGCTCGGGCGGTGAGTGGAGCGTTCACCGCGCCTGTGGTCGAGGTGTCCCCGTCGGACGCGGAACTGCTCTGGATGGCCGTCGCATTCGTTGCCGCGCCGCCGCTTGACCTTCTCATCGAGCGGGCTGGGGTGCTGCCGCCGGCAGGTGTGTGGTGGGTCGCGGCCGGCATCGCGGAGGCCCTGTTGTCGGTCCATGGTGCGGAGTTGGTGCACCGGGACCTGAAACCGGCGAATGTGCTGGTGACGGCTGATGGACCGCGAGTGATCGACTTCGGGATCGCCAAGGCACTGGACGCGGTGGGTGCGGCTTCCACGAACGTGATGGGCACCTCGGGGTTCATGGCCCCGGAGCACATCCGGGGAGCCGCCGGGCCGGCCAGCGATGTGTTTGCGTTGGGTGCGGTGATGATGTTCACGGCAACGGGGCATGCACCGTTCGAGGGGCCGAGCGCGGGCGATGTCCTGGCACAGACGCTGTACCAGCCGCCCAACCTGAACGGCCTGCCCAACGAGCTGGCTGACGTGGTGGGGCGGTGCCTGTCCAAAGAGCCGGAGGCGCGGCCCACCCTGAATCAGATGTTGGAGGAGTTCAGACATCATCGGGACCGGACCGTCGCCCCCCACGCCGCCGCAAGCTGGCTCCCCACCAAGGCGCTTGCAGTGATCGAGGGCTTCGGAAATCCGACATCCATGGCCCCGACCGCCCCGCTCCGACCACCGGCGACGACACGTCCCCTCACAGCCGACCTGCAAGAACGCGCCCTTGAGGCACGGGCACTGGCCGAGGCGGGTGACGCGGCAGCCGCGCGGGATCTGTATGCCGCTCTGGTGCGTGACCACATGCGGGTGCTCGGCGCTGACGACCCCGAGACCCTTTTCGCACGGGACTGGCACGGCTTCTACACGGCCGTGGCCGGTGACCCGGCAGCCGCACGGGACCTGTACACCGACCTGGTCCGCGACCGCACACGAGTATTTGGCCCCGACCACCCGGACACCCTCCACGTACGGCACCAGCACGCCCGCTTCACGGCCCAGGCC
>NZ_JBHTSF010000172.1:0-1929 GCF_042795295.1 Streptomyces sp. NPDC056486 | reverse complement strand
ACCGACCTGGTCCGCGACCGCACACGAGTATTTGGCCCCGACCACCCGGACACCCTCCACGTACGGCACCAGCACGCCCGCTTCACGGCCCAGGCGGAGTGACACGGCTAGGACTTGTCCGACCGTTACGTCCGGAGCCAGTTGATGAGGGCTGCCGCAGTTGCCGTACCGAGGTATATGTAACGACGTTTGTCGTATCTGGTTCCCACGGCCCGGTGCTGGTTCAGCCGATTGATGGCCCGTTCGACGGTGTTGCGTTTCCTGCATCGCTCGTCGTCGAAGCCGGGTGGCCGCCCGCCTCGTGAGCCTTTCCGTAGGCGGGCGGCCTGGCTATCGGCCTTCTCCGGGATCGTGTGCCGGATGCTCCGGCGCCGCAGGCACGCACGACAGGGCCCGTTGCTGTATGCCTTGTCGGCTGCGACACCGTTGGGCCCCTTGCGGGGCCTGCCCGGCCCGGGCTTCGGGACGCGGATCTTCTCCAAGACAGAGTTGAACTGGGTGCAGTCCGCCCGCTGGCCCGGTGTGACAACCAAGGACAGCAGGCGGCAGCGGCCGTCCGCGCTGAGGTCATGGCCTTCTTCGACATCGACTGGAGGGGCGACGGCACAGGCACCGACATCCGTTCCGGTCTCTGGCGGCTCAACATCGCAGATGGTGAGCAGGGTCGAGGTTACGATCGCTTTGCGGTCGAGTCCGTTGCTGCTGAAATCCGCCGTCGCGGCCACACCCGCCTGACCACCACTTGGCATCCGGGCACGGGCGGCCCCGAAGGTTTCTACCTCGGGCTCGGATTCCGTCTGACGGGTGAGACCAGCGGAGGCCAAACAGTCGGCGAGCTGGGCTTGCGTTAGGGCCTTTCTGATGGCTCTTGGACGGTGCCGCGGAGCCAGATGACGGTCAGGGTGCCGTTGAAGATGTAGCCGCGCTTGTCGTACCTGCTGGCGACCGCACGGAACTGCTTCCACTTGCTCACGCACCGCTCGGCGGCACTGCGGCGGCGGTACTGGGCCCTGTCGAAGGCCGGGGGTCGACCGCCCAACCGGCCTTGTCCGCGACGGCGTGCACGCTGGTCGTCGGGCTGGGGAATGGTCGCCTTGACGTGCCGCCGTCGCAGGTAGGCGCGGGTGTCACGGCTGGAGTACGCCCTATCGCCGCGCAGCCGGTCTGCGCGGGTGGCCCGGACCGTGCCGTTGGATCCGCAGATTCTCCAGCACGGGGATGAGCATGGGGTTGTCGCCCCGCTGGCCGGGCGAGGTCAGCCAGACCGGTGGGCGGGCCCGGTCGTCGGCCAGCAGGTGGACCTTGCAGGTCAGCCCGCCCCGTGAGCGCCCCAACGCCTCGCGCCCATCGGTCTCCACACGCGCCCCGCCCCTTTTTGCGGGAAGTCACGCGGCGGCTGGTGCCGGGCCCCGGCCGCATGCTGATGCGCCCGGCAGGAGGTGGAGTCGATGTTCACCGCCCACTCCGCCTCCTGGTCCACTGAGCGGGCCAGTGCTCCGTCCGGGTCGGCCGCATCGGCCTCGATCTGCAGCTCGGCTAGGATCCGCTGCCAGGTTCCGTCCGCCGACCAGCGGCGATGCCGCTCGTATGCGGTCTGCCAAGGCCCGTACCGTTCCGGCAGGTCCGGCCACGGCACCCCCGTGCGGGCCCGGTACAGCACTCCGTTGATCACCCTGCGGTGATCTGCCCACTGCCCACCGGGGCCGCCGTTCACCGGCAGCAACGGCTCGATCTTCCGCCACTGAGCATCAGTCAGTTCGTGACGCCGCACCATACGAAGCACCTGCCCAGCCCCAGAACTGATCCACCCAACCCAGCAAGAGCCATCAGAAACGCCCTAGGTCGTGTCTTCAATGTAGTTGCGCGGGATGATGGGCTTTGTGAGTCGTCGCTATGAACTGACCGATGAGGAATGGGAGTTGTTACGTC
>NZ_JBHTSF010000171.1:0-18147 GCF_042795295.1 Streptomyces sp. NPDC056486 | reverse complement strand
GGCTGTGGCTGTTCACAGCCACAGCCCCTCCAGCGCGATTGCTGCTTACCGGCTCTCCGGCGGGACCGGGGACAGCGAGACTGCCCCTGCGCCCGCCCCTTCCAGCTCAAGCACCCACACCTCGTTCGCGCCCTCCCGCAACACAGGACCGGGGACGAACAGCGAGGTCTGCGGACCCGCCGACCAATAGCGGCCCACATTGAATCCGTTCACCCACACGAACCCCCGCGTCCAGGAGGGGAGTTCGAGGGTGGCGTCCCCGGGCCCGCCGACCTCCACCGTGCCGCGGTACAGGCCGGGGCGGCCCGACGCCGCCTCTCCGGACGCCGGAACCCCTCGCACGGCCTCCGCGGAGGAGAACGCGTCGAGCCGCAGCCCCCCGGCCTCCACCCCGTGCAGATACTGCCGCTCATGCAGGACCCCACCGGTGATGCCCTTCGCCTCGCCGGTCCGCGGCCCGTAGTTGACCCGCCCCAGGGACTCCACCCACAGCTCCACGCGCGCGTGCCCCGCGACAGGCTCGGCGAGGGCGGGCTCCTCCTCGGTGAGGACACCCGCCCGCACCCCGTCCACGTACACCACGGCCCGGTCCCGCAGCCCCCGCACACTCAGCGGATACGGCCGGCGCGGTCCCGGCACGGTCAGCGCGTACCGGACAAGACCGCGGTCCACATCGAGCTCTTCGAAGGTGGGCGGTACGGCGTACTCCGTCAGGGGGCCGCCGAGCGACTCCATGACGGCGGACAGCGGCGCCCACTCGGTGAGGCCGACCGGAGCGTGTTCCCCGAGCGAGGGCGGCGGCGCGGGCAGCTCGGGCAACGGGGCCTCCGCGTACGCGGCGAGCACTTCGCGAAAGCGCCAGAACTTCTCCGTGGGGCGCCCGAACTCGTCGATGGGCGCGTCATAGTCGTACGAGGTGACGTCCGGCTCGAGGACCCCGTCGTGCAGCGCGCCGCCGCCCCGGTTCGCCCCCGCCCACCCGGCGAAGTTCGTGCCGCCGTGCGCCATGTAGAGGTTGACCGAGGCCCCGCACCGAAGGATCTCGCGCAACGCGTCCGCGGCATCGGCCGCGTCCCGTACGACGTGCTCAGCGCCCCAGTGATCGAACCAGCCGCACCAGAACTCCATGCACATCAGCGGCCCCTTGGCTCGATGCCTGCGCAGGGTCTCGAAGCCCGCGCGGGCCTGCGAGCCGAAGTTGACCGTAGCCAGGACGCCGGGGACGGACCCGCCGGTGAGCATGTGGTCCTCGGGGCCGTCGGACGTGAACAGCGGCACGCTCACGCCCTCGGCACGCAGCAGCTCCGTGAGGTGGCGGAGGTAGACCTGGTCCGAACCGTAGCTGCCGTACTCGTTCTCCACCTGCACCATGATCACCGGACCGCCCCGGTCGTGCTGGCGCGGGACGACCTCTCCCAGGACGCGGCCGAACCAGCGGTCCACATGCCCCAGGTACTCCGCGTCGCGGGTGCGCGCGCGTGCCCCCACGGCGCCCGTCAGCCAGTGCGGAAGGCCGCCGTTCTCCCACTCGGCGCAGATGTAGGGACCGGGCCGGACGATCGCCCACAGGCCCGCGTCCCGCGCGGCGTCCAGGAAGCGCCCGAGTGCCTCCACGTCACTGAACTCCCCGGGATGCGGCTCGTGCAGGTTCCACGGAACGTACGTCTCCACGCAGTTGAGCCCCATCGCGCGCAACATCGCCAGGCGGTGACCCCACTGCTCCTCGTGCACCCGGAAGTAGTGCAGCGCACCGGAGAGCAGCCGCACGGGCCGCCCGTCCAGTTCGAAATCGTCCTCGCCCACCCTGAAGCCGTTCATCGTCGTGTCCCTGTGTCCCTCTCGCTCACGGACTGCTCCGCCACGATCACCCCTGGCGGGAGGCAGGGTCCATGGACAAAGATCGAGGTGGGTTGGACGCAGCGAGCGGGCCGCGGCCCGAACGAAAGGGGCACAAGCGGATGTACCACACCTGGATGCGGTATTTCACGCCGAGCCCGGCCCACCACCGCCTCGGCCTCGCCTGCCTCGGCGTGGGCCTGCAGCACGGCCTCCTGCCGACCGTGGGGCCGCGCACCCTCGACCACCACGTCGCCGTCGTCGTGAGCGCGGGCGGCGGCTGGTTCCTGGCGCCCGACGGCAGACGTACGACGGTGACGGCGCCCGCGCTGATCTGGCTCACCCCCGGAGTGCGCCACCACTACGGGCCCGACCCGGAGAGCGGCTGGGACGAGTGCTTCGTCGACTTCACAGGACCCGCCACGACGACGTACACCGAACTCGGCTTCATCGAACCCGACCGGCCCGTCGTGCCGCTCTCCGACGCGACAGGGGCGCGGGCCGCCGTCGGGCGCATCGCGCGCGCGGCACGGCGCGGCAACCCGCTCCTGGAGGTCGAGACGGGCGCCGCCGTCCACGAACTGCTCGTCGCGCTGCGCCGGGCCCGCGCCGACATCGCCCCCGACGGCGACCCGGTGCTCCAGGCGCTCGCCCGCGACGCCTTCCAGCCACTTTCCGTCGCCGAGCACGCCTCACGGCACGGCATGACTCCCGCGGAGCTGCGTACGGCGGTGCGCAGGGGCGCGGGCTGCAGTCCCAAGGACTACCTCCTCGGCATCCGTCTCGGGCGCGCCAAGGAGCTGCTCGCCGCCACGGAGCTCCCGGTGGCGGCCGTCGCGCGCCGCGTCGGCTACGACGATCCCGCGTACTTCTCGCGGCTGTTCACGCGCCGCGTGGGGATGGCGCCCGTCCGCTTCCGTGAGCAGCAGGGACGCGCGGTCCCCGGCGGCTGGTCGCAGCAGATTCCCGACCCCGACGACCCGCCGATTTTGCGCTCTTCCGCCGTCGGGGGCGAAGGATCCACCACGTAGGCTCGTGCACCATGACCACCAGCCACACAAGTGACGCGAACGGCGCCGGCGCCACGGACGAGGCCGTGCGCGCCGAGCTGTCCCGCCTGCGCGACAGCATCGACAACATCGACGCGGCCGTCGTCCACATGCTCGCCGAGCGCTTCAAATGCACCCAGCAGGTCGGCTATCTCAAGGCCAACCACCAGCTCCCGCCCGCCGACCCGGCCCGCGAGGCCCGCCAGATCGCCCGCCTTCGCGAACTCGCGGAGAGCGCGAAGCTGGATCCGGCGTTCGCCGAGAAGCTGCTCAACTTCATCATCGCGGAGGTCATCCGCCACCACGAGACGATCGCCAAGTCGTCGTGACGCGGCCCCGCGGCATCGGCACCGGCATCGGCACAGGCGGCGGCATCGCTCAGGGCTGAGCCCCGATGTCCGGGCACCCCGCACCGTTGTCAGTGACATCAGGCAGCATGGACCCATGTCCGTACTGACGCGCGACGAAGCGCAGACCCGAGCCCGGCTCATCGACGTCCACCGGTACACGGTGGAGCTGGACCTGACCCAGGGAGCCGAAACCTTCGACTCCCGTACCGTCATCCGGTTCTCGGCGCTCGGCGAGCCCACGGCCACGGTCGACACCTTCGTCGAGCTCAAGCCCGTCGAGCTGCGCTCCGTCACCCTCGACGGCCGGCCGCTCGACCCGAAGGACCTCGTCGAGAACCGGCTCCCCCTCACCGGGCTCACCGCGGGCGAGCACGAACTGCGCGTCGACGCGTCCATGCGGTACTCGCACACCGGCGAGGGCATGCACCGCTTCACCGACCCCACGGACGGCGAGGCGTACACGTACACCCAGCTGTTCATGGAGGACGTGCAGCGCGTTTTCGCCGCCTTCGACCAGCCCGACCTGAAGTCCGTCTTCGAGCTGACCGTCACCGCCCCCAAGGGCTGGACCGTCCTCGCGAACGGCGTGACCGAGCACGTGGGCGGCGGGACCTGGCGGGCCGCGGCCACGCCGCTCATCTCGACCTACCTCGTCGCCGTCGCCGCGGGCCCCTGGCACTCGGTCCGCACCGAACACCGCGGGCTGCCCTTCGGCATCCACTGCCGCCGCTCCCTCGCCCCCTTCCTCGACGCCGACGCCGAGGAGATCCTCGACGTCACGCGCGCGTGCTACGACCGGTATCACGAGAAGTTCGAGGAGCCCTACCCCTTCGACTCGTACGACCAGGCGTTCGTCCCGGAGTTCAACGCCGGAGCGATGGAGAACCCCGGACTCGTCACCTTCCGCGACGAGTTCATCTACCGCTCCGCCGTCACCGAGACCGAGCGGCAGACCCGCGCCATGGTCATCGCCCACGAGATGGCCCACATGTGGTTCGGCGACCTCGTCACCCTCAGGTGGTGGGACGACATCTGGCTGAACGAATCCTTCGCCGAGTACATGGGCTTCCAGACCACCGCCGAAGCCACCCGCTTCAGGGACACCTGGACCGACTTCGGCGTCGCCCGCAAGGCCTGGGGGTACGACGCCGATCAGCGCCCCTCCACCCACCCCGTCGCGCCCGACCCGGACGCCGTGCCCGACACCGCGTCCGCGATGCTCAACTTCGACGGCATCTCGTACGCCAAGGGCGCCTCCGCCCTGCGCCAACTCGTCGCCTGGCTCGGCGAGAAGGACTTCCTCGCAGGCATCAACACCCACATCGCCCGGCACAAGTTCTCCAACGCCACCCTCGCCGACTTCATCGATTCCCTCGCCCACAACACCGACCGCGACGTGCACGGATGGGCCGAGGCCTGGCTGCGCACCACCGGCGTCGACACGCTCACCTCGACGGTCACGCACGACGCCCGGGAGTGGACCCTGGCCGTCGACCGCGACGGCAGCCGACCCCACCGCATCGCCGTCGGGGTGTTCGACCGCGACCTCACCGACACCCAGGGCCTGGTCCTGCGCGAGCGTTACGAGACGGACGTCCCCCACTCAGGACCCGCCGCCCCGGCACGCGGCGGCGGACGCCCCGCCCTGATCGTGCCGAACGACCAGGACCTCACATACGCCAAGATCCGCCTCGACGAGGTCTCCATGGAGACGGCCCTGCGCAGCCTCTCCCGGGTCCCCGACGCCCTCACCCGCGCCGTCCTGTGGAACAGCCTGCGCGACATGGTCCGCGACGGTGAACTCGAAGGCGCCGCCTACCTGGAGACGGCCCGCGCGCATCTCCCCGACGAGACCGACCTCGCCCTCGTCCAGGGCGTCCTCGCCTTCGCCACCACCCACGTCGCCGGCCGCTTCGTGCCCCCGGCCCAGCGGCCCTTCGCCCTCACCACGCTCACCGAGCTCTGCCGCGACCTGATCCGGCGTACGGAGGACGGCTCACACCCGGGGCTCCGGCTCACCGCCGTGCGCGGCTTCATCGACGTGGCGACGCGGCCCGACCCCCTCCAGGAGTGGCTCACCGAGGGCACAGTCCCGGGCGGCCCCGAGCTCGACCCCGAGCTGCGCTGGCGCGTCCTGACCCGCCTCGCCGTCCTCGGCGCCGCCGACGAGACCGCGATCGCCGCCGAACTGGAGCGCGACCCCAGCGCCACCGGACAGGAAGGCGCGGCCCGCTGCCGGGCCGCACTGCCCGACCCGGAGGCCAAGCACCGCGCGTGGGAGGCGATGTTCACCTCCGACGACCTCTCCAACTACCTCCTCACCGCCACCGCCCAGGGCTTCTGGCAGCCCGAACAGGCCGACCTCGTAAGGGAGTACATCCCCCGCTACTTCGAGGACGCGGTCGCCCTCGCCGCCCGCCGTGGCCCCGCCATCGCCGACGTCGCAGGACGCTGGGCCTTCCCCGCCACCGCGGTGGACGCCGAAACACTCCGCCTGGGCGAACAGTGCCTCCGCGACGCCGACCCCATCCCCGCCCTGCGCCGCAAACTGGCCGACCAACTGGACGACTTGGCACGGGCGTTGCGGGTACGGGAGGCGACGGCTTCCTGAATCCCGGCGGCGTGAGGACTAGGTCCGCAGACCTATGCGGACCTGGTCCCAGCCGACGATCCCCGCGGCCCTTGCGTCCCCCTAGGCTCGAAGATCCAGCCCGAGACCCCCAGGAGCCCCCCCCGTGATAGTCGCCACCGGCGCCACCGGAAACGTGGGCCGCGCCCTCGTCACCCAGCTCACCGCCGCACAGACGCCCGTCCGCGCACTGACCCGCGATCCGCTGCGGGCCCGGCTGCCCCAGGGCGCCGAGGTGGCGCGCTTCGACCCCGCCGCCGAACCGGCCGCCCTCGCCCCGCTGTTCGACGGCGCGTCCGCGCTGTTCCTGCACAGGGCGTCCGTCGGCGAGCACACCGACGCGATCCTCGCGGCGGCCCGCAAGGGCGGCGTCCAGCGCGTCGTCGTGCTGTCGTCGGGCATCATCCAGGACGGCGCCGACGAGACCCACCCCATCCACGTCGTCCACGCGGACCTGGAGAAGAGGGTGCGTGAGAGCGGCCTCGACTGGACCTCCCTGCGGCCCAACGCCTTCGCCGCGAACTCCCTTCAGTGGGCGGACCAGATCCGCGCGGGCGACACCGTCCGCGGCCCCTTTGCGGGAGCCCTGACCGCGCCCATCCACGAGGCCGACATCGCCGCCGTCGCCGTCCGCGCACTCCTGGACGACGGACACCAGGGCGCCGCCCACCGCCTCACGGGGCCGACCGCGGTATCGACCGACGAGCAGATCCACGCCATCGGCAGGGCACTGGGCCGCGACCTCCGGTTCGACGAGATACCGGCGGAGGAAGTGACCGAGGAAATGTTCTCGCACGTCCCTCCGGCGATGCTGCCCGCCCTCCTAAAGTCGTTCGCCGCGGCCGTCGGAGCAGCACCGGAGATCACCACCACCGTGGAGTCGGTGACAGGCACCCCGGCGCGAACCTTCACGGAGTGGGCACGGGACCACAGGGACGATTTCAGGGCCTGAGCCACCAGCGCCCCGCAGGGGCCCGGGGCTGTGACATAGGCGGCTCCGCCGCGTGGGCGCGACAAACACCCACCGGCCCGCAGGTCCATCACCGCCCACCCGCGCGGTAGCGCCTAGCACCCCCGCCCACGCCAACACGCATTCTCCGCACGGCAGTACCACTTTCGGGTTCGGATCACCGAGGTCCCCGGGCGCGCCGCCTGCTCGCCAGACAGGCTGGAGTCCCAGTCCGCGCGCACCCGAAGGACGTCGCCCATGAGCACTCCGCCGCCCCTCGCCGGAGGCGCCCAAGGACCCGACGCGCTGCAGCCGTTGCTCACCGCCACCCTGGAGGCTCTGCGCACCGGGGCGACCGCGCGCGGCGGGCCGCTCCCCGCGGGCGGCCCCACCGCCGTCGCCGCCCGGGTGCGCGAGGCCGCGGGCGACATCCTGCCCGCCCGGGGCGAAGGCGCCGAACCGGCCCTGCGCACGCTGGTCCACGCACTCGCCGAGGGCGCCGCCGACCCCGCGGACCCGCTCTGCGCCGCCCACCTCCACTGCCCGCCCCTCGCACTCGCCGTCGCCGCCGACCTGGCCGCGTCGGCGCTCAACCCCTCCATGGACTCCTGGGACCAGGCCCCCGCCGCATCGGAGATCGAAACCCTGGTCACGCGCGCCCTCGCCGCCGAGGCCTACGGAACCGGCAGGGGAGACGCCCTCGTCACCACCGGCGGCACCGAGTCCAACCAGCTCGCCCTGCTCCTCGCCCGCGAGCGCGCCGCCGCGCACGGCCCCGTCCAGCTCATCGCCGGCGAGAACGCCCACCACTCCCTCGGACGCGCCGCCTGGCTCCTCGGCATGCCAGAACCGGTCGTCGTCCCCGCGCCCGCCGGTGTCCTCGACCCCGCCGCGCTCGACGAGGCGCTGTCCGAACTCACCGGACCACCAGGATCGTTCCTCGTCACCGCCACGGCGGGCACCACCGACGCCGGACTCATCGACCCCCTCGACCAGATCGCCGACCTCTGCGCACGCCACGGCGCCCGCCTGCACATCGACGCCGCGTACGGCGGCCCGCTCCTCTTCAGCGACGTACGCAGAGTGCGCCTGCACGGCATGGAGCGCGCCGACAGCGTCACGTTCGACCTGCACAAGCTCGGCTGGCAGCCTGTCGCCGCCGGTCTTCTCCTGGTCCGTGACCCGAACGACCTCGCGGCACTCGGCCACCACGCCGACTACCTCAACGCGGGCGACGACACCGAAGCGGGCCTCCCCGACCTCCTCGGCCGCTCCCTGCGCACCACACGCAGGCCCGACGTACTCAAGATCGCCGTCACCCTCAAGGCCCTCGGGCGTGAAGGGATCGGCGCGCTCGTCGACGAGGTCTGCGCGCAGGCCGAGGAGTTCGCCGGGCTCATCACCGCGCACCCCGGCTTCGAGCTCCACGACCAGCCCGTCATCAGCACGGTCCTCTTCCGGCCCGTCGGCGCCGACGACGACCACATCGCGTACGTACGGCGGGAACTGCTCGGACAGGGCCGCGCCGTGCTCGGGCGGGCCAGGATCGACGGACGCCGCTGGCTCAAGGCCACCCTGCTCAACCCGCACACCCGGCCCGGCGACCTCGCCGAGCTGCTGAAGCTCGTGGAAGGAACCACCCCCCGATGACCGGCCAGAACGACAAGCCCGCCCCGCCGCTCACCACACCCGAAAAACCCCGGGACCTGGTCGGCATCGGCATCGGCCCCTTCAACCTCTCCCTCGCCGCCCTCGCCCAGCCCCTGGCCGGGATCGACGCCGCCTTCTACGAACAGCGCCCCGGCTTCCACTGGCACCCCGGACTCCTCATCGACGGCGCCAGCCTCCAAGTGCCCTTCCTCGCCGACCTGGTGACCCTCGCCGACCCCGCGAACCCCTGGTCCTTCCTCAGCTACCTCAAGTCCCGCGAGCGGCTCTTCCCCTTCTACTTCGCCGAGCGTTTCCACATCCAGCGCGCCGAGTACGACGCGTACTGCCGCTGGGTCAGCGAGCACCTTCCCGCACTGCACTTCGGACACCAGGTCGACGCGGTGCGCTGGAACCCCGAACGGGACCTCTTCGAGGTGGACTTCACACAGCTCGACGCCGAGGGAGAGGCCGAGGCGCTCGGCCGTACGTACACGAAGAACATCGTCGTCGGCGTCGGCACCGCGCCCTACATCCCCGAGCCCCTGAAGCCCCTCGCGGACGCCCCCGCCGTCCCCGTGATCCACTCCGCGGACTACCTCCTGCACCGCGACAGGCTGCTCTCCGCCGACCACATCACCGTCATCGGCTCGGGCCAGTCCGGCGCCGAGGTCTTCCTCGACCTGCTCAAGCACCGCCCGGCAGGCGCCGAGAAGATCCACTGGCTCGCCCGCACCGAGGCCTTCGCCCCCATGGAGTACTCCAAGCTCGGCCTGGAACACTTCACCCCCGACTACACCCGCTACTTCCACTCCCTGCCCGAAAACGTGCGCGACGGCCTCGTCCCCCACCAGTGGCAGCTCCACAAGGGCATCGACGCCGACACCATCGCCGCCATCCACGACGAGCTCTACCAGCGCACCCTGCACGGCGGCTGGCCCGACGCCGTCCTCACCCCGGGCGTCTCCGTACGCACCGCGGGCCGCGTCGCCACCACCCGCGTGGAACTCCACCTGGAACACCTCCAGCAGGGCACCCGCTCCCGCCTCACCACGGACGCCGTCGTCCTGGCCACCGGCTACCGCGAGCGCCCCCTCGACCAGCTCCTCGCGGGACTCGACCCCTACATGCGCAGGGACTCCTCGGAGCGCCCCCGCATCGACGAGCAGTACCGCCTGGTCCTGGACCCCTCCGTCACCGGCGGCGGCGGGAGCGTCTACGTCCAGAACGCCGAACGCCACACCCACGGCGTCGGCGCCCCCGACCTCGGCCTCGCCGCCTGGCGCAGCGCCACCATCCTCAACAGCCTGACGGGGACGTCCCCCTACCCGCTCCCGGAGCGCACCGCGTTCACCAGCTTCGGCCTCCAGGAACCGCAGGCCCGCGCTGCCACCGGCCTCATCGGCGAGCAGCGCGGCAACCTCGTACGGCTCAAGAACTGACGAGCTCAAGAACTGACGAGCTGATGGGCGTCAGAACACCGGAGTGCCGTCCCGGGTCAGCTTCCAGTCCACCGAAGCGAACGTGGCCGGGTCGACCGTCCCCTTCGCCTGGACCCACTGGATGATCGTGTTGCGGATCTCGTCCGAGTTCGCCCACAGCTGCTTGGCGGCGGCCACGTGCGGGAAGTTCCCGCCGCCGCTGGCACGGTAGTTGTTGACGGCGAGCACGAACTCCGCCTTCGGATCGATGTCCTTGCCGTCGAAGCTCAGCTTCACGATCCGCGAACCCACCGGCTTGGCGATGTCGATCTCGTACGTCACGCCGTACAGCGCGTCGTAGTTGTAGTCCGGGGTGTTGTCCGCGTTCGTCAGCTTCTCCGGGTCCACCGGCGCGCCGGCCGCCGTCTGCACGTAGTAGCGCGCCGAGTACTCCAGGTACTCCTTGAGCTGCGCACCCGTGACGAGCCGCGCCTCAAGGGTGTTCTCGAACGGGTAGAGACCCGCCGCGTCCTTGATCGTCACCTCGCCCGCCGGGATCCCCGCCGTACGCGAGAAGCACGAGGCCTGCGAGAGCACGGGGAGCGCCGCGTACTGGCCGCCCGCAAGGGCCGCCTTGACCGTCTCCGCCTGGACATGGCTGATCAGATCGATGATCGCGACATCCTTGTACGGGCCTTCGGCCGTGCTCATCGCCTGTGTCGACGTGCCGATGACCTGGTTGACGTACGCGACGACCTTCTTGTGCTCGTCGGTGAGAAGCCCGGTGATCTTGCGGTCCTCCGCCGCCGTATTGGAGTTGAGGACTTTCGCGCCGACCTTCTCCACCGTCCAGCGGCCCTTCGCCCACACCAGGTCGAAGTCGAAGAGCGTCAGGCGCTGGCCCCACTTCAGCGGCTCGGACAGGACGACCTTCTTGCCGGTCTTCTTGTTCTCCACGAAGTACTCGGCGATCTCCGTGTGCGCGTGCCCGACCAGGATCGCGTCGATCCCGGGCACCTGCTCGGCCACCAGACCCGCCGCGTTCTCGATGTACGGGAGCTGATCACCGTACGAAGAGGTGCCGCTGGAGCCGGAGTGCGCCGAGACGATCACGACGTCCGCGCCCATGGACCGCAGCTTGGGCACCCACTTCGCCGCCTGCTCCTCAAGGCCCGGGAACGTCATCTTGCCCTGGACGTTCGCCTTGTCCCAGATCGCGATGCCGGGATTGGTCAGGCCGAGCACCGCCACCTTCACGTCGCGGCCGTGCGGGGTGCGCAGGCGCTTCATGAAGTACGGCGGGAAAGCGGGCTTCTGCGTCTTCGCGTCGAGCGCGTTGGCGCCGAGGAGCGGGAATTCGCACTGCTCCTCGAATTTCCGCAGAACCGGAATGCCGTAGTTGAATTCATGGTTGCCGAGCGCCGCCGCGTCATAGCCGATGCGGTTCATCGCCTGCGCCATCGGATGGACCGGGCCGCGCTTCGCGGTGATCGGGTCGATCTTCGCGTAGTAGTACGAGAGCTGGGTGCCCTGAATGGTGTCGCCCGCGTCGATGAGAAGCGTGTTGCGCCGGCCTCTCTCCTCGCGGATCTCGTTCACGAGGGTGGAGATCTTCGCCAGGCCCACATCGTTGTGGTCCTTGTCGTCGAACTCCTTGTCCGTGAAGTAGTCCCAGTTGAAGACATTGCCGTGCAGGTCCGTCGTGCCCATGACGGTGAACGAGTACCGCTTCTTCCGCTTGGCGGGCTTCTGCGGCGAGTGCGCCGACGCGGAGGGCGCGGCGGCCACGCCGCCCGCGAGAGCCACACCCGTGGCTGCGGCGGACTTGCCCAGGAACTTCCGGCGGTTCAGCGGCATTTCGTACTCCCCTTGGACCCTTGGTCGATCGATGTAACGCGCGTAGATTCTGACCCCGATCACCACACCCGCAACAGACCCCGCAGGTTTCGATCCGATGACTGTCCGGTGCCACGCCCCGACGACTGTCCGGCGTCGCCCCCCAGTGCAAGAGTGGCCGCATGGACGAGACCACCCCCACCGCCGCCCCCTACGGCACCCCCGACGCCCCGCGCCTGGCCGTCAAGGGCGAGGCACACCTCGAAGTCGACCCCGAGATCGCCCGCATCGGCATCACCGTCAGCGCACGCGGCACCGACCGGCGCGACGCCCTGAACGACCTCACGCGCCGCAACGCCACCGTCATCGACCTCGTGAAGACGTACGGCGAATCCGTCGAGAAACTGGAGACCGGCGCCTTCTCCATCAGCCCCGAACTGACCAAGCACGGCCGCGGCGAACGCGTCCGCGCCTACCTCGGCCGGGTCCACGTCACCGCCGAACTCACCGACTTCACCGCACTCGGTGAACTCACCACACGCCTCGCGGACCTCGAACTGACCCGCGTCGACGGCCCCTACTGGGCCCTGCGGCCCGACTCGCCCACCCACCGCGAGGCCCGACAGCAGGCCGTCAGGGAAGCGGTGCAGCGGGGCCGCGAGTACGCCCAGGCACTCGGAACGGGCCTCGCCGCCCTCGTCGAACTCGCCGACATCGGCGCCGAGAACGCCCAACCGTACGGCTACGGCGGCCCGTCACCCGCCATGCGCACCGTCGCGTACGGCGGCGCGCCCGACATGGGCGAGGAAGCCGCACCCCTCGACCTCGAACCCCAGAGGCAACACGTCTACGCACAGGTCAACGCACGCTTCACGATGACACCGCCGCAGCTGTAGCCACGGAATTACTGTGGGCACAGGGAATTTACGCAGCGGGGCGCCCAGTAAATCGCTCATCAGAGCGGCGCCCCGCACAATTCAACACTTGTCAATAACCTTTCACGCGACGGTTGTTGAGTAGTCATGCCCAGCCAATTCCCTACCCACCGGTAAGGCCTAGGCTCGAAGCATGCGTCGAGCAAAAATCGTCTGTACCCTGGGCCCCGCCACCGACTCGTACGACCAGATCAAGGCACTGGTCGAAGCCGGAATGGACGTGGCTCGCTTCAACCTCAGTCACGGCACCTACGCCGAACACGAAGAGCGCTATCAGCGCGTTCGGAAGGCCGCTGACGAGACCGGCCGCAGCGTCGGCGTCCTCGCCGACCTTCAAGGCCCGAAGATCCGCCTCGGCCGATTCAGCGAAGGACCTGTACTCCTTGAACGGGGCGACGAGTTCACCATCACCGTCGAAGAGGGCGTCCAGGGCGACCGCCAGACCTGCGGAACGACCTACGAAGGCCTCGCCGACGACGTCACCCCCGGTGAACGCATCCTCGTCGACGACGGCAAAGTGACCCTCGAGGTCACAGCGGTCGACGGTCCCCGCGTGACCACCACCGTGGTCGAGGGCGGCATGGTCTCCGACCACAAGGGCCTCAACCTCCCCGGCGTCGCCGTCTCCGTCCCCGCGCTCTCCGACAAGGACGTGGCGGACCTGCGCTGGGCCCTGCGTTCAGGGTTCGACGTCATCGCCCTGTCCTTCGTCCGCAGCGGACGCGACATCGAGGACGTGCACCGCATCATGGACGAGGAAGGCCGCCGCCTCCCCGTCATCGCCAAGGTGGAGAAGCCCCAGGCCGTCGAGAACATCGACGACATCGTCGCCGCCTTCGACGCGATCATGGTCGCCCGCGGAGACCTCGGCGTCGAGATGCCCCTCGAACAGGTGCCGATCGTCCAGAAGCGCGCCATCAAGCTCGCCAAGCGGAACGCGAAGCCGGTCATCGTCGCCACCCAGATGCTCGACTCGATGATCGACAACTCCCGCCCCACCCGCGCGGAAGCCTCGGACGTCGCGAACGCCGTCATCGACGGCACCGACGCCGTGATGCTCTCCGGCGAGACCAGCGTCGGCAAGTACCCCATCGAAACGGTCCGCACGATGGGCCGCATCGTCGAAGCCGCCGAGGAAGACATCCTCGGCAAGGGCCTCCCGCCACTGACCGAACGCAACAAGCCCCGCACCCAGGGCGGCGCGGTGGCCCGCGCCGCGGCCGAGATGGGGGACTTCCTGGGCGCCAAGTTCCTCGTGGCCTTCACGCAGTCCGGCGACACCGTCCGCCGCCTCTCGCGCTACCGCTCACCCATCCCGCTGCTCGCCTTCACCCCCGACCGGGCGACACGCTCGCAGCTCAACCTCACCTGGGGCGTGGAGACCTTCCTCGGCCCGCACGTCGAATCCACCGACGCCATGGTCAACCAGGTCGACGAACTCCTCTTGAAGTACGGCCGCTGCGAGCGCGGCGACGTCGTGGTCATCACCGCCGGATCCCCGCCCGGAGTCGCGGGCTCCACCAACCTCGTACGCATCCACCACATCGGCGAGGACGACAGCCCGAAGTAGGCAGATCGCGTACGTGGGCCGAAGGGCCGCTCCGGGGGGAGCGGTCCCTCGGCTTCTGTTTGCGCGCGCCCGGGGCATGACGATGGTTTGCACGCCCAGGGCATGACGATGGTGCGCGCCTAGGGCGTCACGATCGCGAAATTCGGATCCGGCTTCTCCACCACGCCGAGCAACTCGGCGAGAAGCGACGCGTCACCCTCGACCTCGATGTCCCCGAGCCCCTTGCCACCCAGCATCGCAAGCAGCTGAGGCTTGGTCATCGTCAGCGTGACCCCCGCACCCGGATCCCTCTTCGCGTCGCTGCGATACGTCAACACCCCGTTCCGCAACGTCAGATGCCAGATCTTCCCCAACGCCGGAAGACTCCAGTCCATCCGCAACCTCAGGTCCCACGCCTTCGGCCCGTTCACCCGGATCGCCACCGAATCGATCAACTGGTCCACCGAAAGCGCCATCAGCATGTCCGCACTCGTCACGGACGTCGGTGACGTCCGCACACCCTCACGCAGCTCCTGAGCGCCCGTCAGATAAAAGTTCCGCCACACGGCGTTCTCCGACGCCTGCCCCAACTCGACGTACAACCTGGCGAGTTCGGACTTGGCGGCTTTGTGGCCCGGATCCGCGAACACCACGTGATTGAGCAGCGTCACCGCGAACCGCAGATCACCGCCCCGCGCGAACGCCTTGGCCTTCACGACCGTCGCCGTACGGCCCCCCATGGCCTTCACGTACCGCTTGGCCTCCTCAGCCGGCGGGTGCTCCCACAGATGCGCGGGATTGCCGTCGAACCAGCCCATGTACCGCTGATAGATGCCCTTCACGTTATGACTCAGCGACCCGTAGTACCCGCGATTCGCCCACACGCCCGCGAGCGCGGGCGGCAACACGATCTCCTCGGCGATCTCACGCCCCGTCATCCCCCCATTGATCATCCGCAGCGTCTGATCGTGCATGTACGCGTACAGATCCCGCTGCTGTTCCAGCAGCTCCACGATCGTGTCCCCGCCCCACGTCGGCCAGTGATGCGAAGCGAAGGCGACATCCGCCCGCCCGTCGAACAACACCACCGACTCGTTCAAGTAGCGCGCCCACTGCCGCGCGTCCCGCACCTGCGCACCCCGCAACGTAATGATGTTGTGCATCGTGTGCGTCGCGTTCTCCGCCATACAGACGGCACGCAGCTCAGGAAGCAGGAAGTTCATCTCCGCCGCGGCCTCGGTCCCCGGCGTCATCTGGAACTCGAACCTCACCCCGTCGACGGTCTCGACCTGACCGGTCTCCGTGATGTCCTTGGTCGGCGGAATGAGCCCGATCGACCCGACCGAAACGGTCTGCCCGAGCCCGCAACCTATCTGCCCCGCAGGGGACTTGGGGAGCAGCGCACCGTACATATAGCCGGAGCGCCGCTGCATCGCCGTCCCCGCGTAGACGTTCTCCGAGACGGCATGCTCCATAAAACCCTCGGGCGCGAGGATCGGTACGTCATCCTCCCCCGCACCGTCCGGCAGCACACCGCGGCAGCCGCCGAAATGGTCGACGTGCGGATGCGTGTAGATCAGCCCGGTGACCTTCTTCTCGCCGCGGTGCGCACGGAACAGCTTCAGCGCGGCGGCCGCGGTCTCCGCCGAGATCAGCGGGTCGATGACGACGATGCCGGTGTCGCCCTCGACGATCGTCATGTTCGACAGATCGAGGCCACGCACCTGATAGACGCGGTCCGTGACCTTGTAGAGCCCCTGCTTCGACACGAGCTGCGACTGACGCCACAGGCTCTTATGCGCGGACTTGGGGGCGTCGCCCTTCAGGAAGCCGTACGCGTCGCTGTCCCAGACGACCTGCCCCTTGGCGTTCTTCACGACACCCGGGGTGAGGGCGGCGATGAACCCCTTGTCGGCGTCGGCGAAGTCGTCCCCGCTCTTGCCGGTGCCCTTGCTGGTGCCATCGCGGCCGACGGCGGACGCGGTCAGGGGATTCATGGCCACGGCTGCCGCGGCAGCACCTGCGGCGGCGACGACGAAGCTTCGCCTGTTCAAGGGAGTCATGGGGCCGAAGATCGCAGCGGGGCAGAGGGCGGGGCAAGGGCCCGCCGGGAATTTGGGACAGGTCCCAGGGCGGGTGAGGGAGAGGGGTGACGTGTCCTATTGCGGGAGGGGCGCCGGGGTCAGTATTTGGGGCCTACGTGGGTGTCCATGAGGGCTACTGAGGCTTTGCGGGCTACGGAGATGGTGTCCGCGGCGCGGCTCTGGCGGAGCGACTTCCACTCGACGCCCAGGCGGTCGAGGGTGTCTGTGTAGAGGCGGATGATGTCGGTCGATGTATTCGTGAAGAAGTACCGCGGGTACTCGTAGCGCTTGCGTTCGCCGCCGACGAGGCGGGTCGTCCAGTTGGTGACGCGGCAGCCGTCGGAGTGGATGAGGCCGCGGATGAACTCCCAGTGGTGGGCGTCGACGATCTCCTGCTGCCAGGATTCAAGGGCGATGGCGCGGTTGTGCTTCTTGCCGGGGCCGTGCTGGGGGAAGAGACAGGGCCAGTGCTTGCTGGTGACAACAACTGATACGTATCCCTCTCGCTGGACGCGGCAGACAGCGTTGTCCGGCTGCACAGAGCGGATCGCGTGCTCGCAGGCATCGATGAGACCGGGCCAAGCATCGGCACAGGCAATACGAAGGGCATACACGCCCTTGCGCATGATGCTGAGACAACCGTCACCGAGGTACAAGCCTAGGAGGTAGGAGTAGGCAGCCTGGTCGAGCCGCCGACCGTCACACCGAGGGCACTGTGGATTGGGCCTGCCTGGGCACTCCCCGCGTTTAGATCGGTCCACGTGGAGCCACTTACCGATCGTGCCTGGGGGGACGCTCAGCAGGCGTGCGACGTCGGCGTTCCTGGCGCCGCCTCGCAGCAAGGTGAGCGCTTTCTGTCGTACCTCAGTTCCGTGAAAGGACATACGGGCACTCTGGGTTGCAAGGGGTCCCGGTGTGTAACAAAAAGCGGATGTTCACGAGAACGTGAACATCCGCTTTCCGCACTACAAGTGCCCGGTGTGGGATTCGAACCCACATGCCCGTAAGGGCACGGCATTTTGAGTGCCGCGAGTCTGACCAGTTCCTCCAACCGGGCAGGCTGTGGAGCTGAGGGAACTATACCGGGTCTCCGCCGGACCCTGCAGCTAGGTAGGCTGGCGACGCAGCAGTACCTGCCCGGCCCGCAACAAGGAGCCCCCGTGACTTCCCCCGAGTCGCCCCAGCCCGTAGCCGATGACGACGACAAGTCGCACGTGCCTCCGCTGACGACCCGTGTCGTCATCGCAGAGGACGAGGCTCTTATCCGGCTCGACCTCAAGGAGATGCTCGAGGAAGAGGGTTACACCGTCGTCGGCGAGGCCGGTGACGGTGAGAAAGCCGTCGAGCTGGCCCGCGAGCACAAGCCGGACCTGGTGATCCTGGACGTGAAGATGCCCGTCATGGACGGCATCTCGGCGGCCGAGAAGATCGCGGAGGAGAGCATCGCCCCGGTGCTCATGCTGACCGCGTTCTCGCAGCGTGACCTGGTCGAGCGGGCCAGGGACGCCGGCGCGATGGCGTACCTCGTGAAGCCTTTCAGCAAGACCGACGTGGTGCCCGCCATCGAGATGGCCGTCTCGCGCTACACGGAGCTCAAGACGCTGGAGAGCGAGGTCGCGGACCTCACTCTGCGTCTGGAGACGCGCAAGCTGGTGGACCGCGCCAAGTCGATCCTGCAGACGGAGTACGGCCTCACCGAGCCCGCCGCGTTCCGCTGGATCCAGAAGACGTCGATGGACCGGCGCCTTTCGATGCAGCAGGTCGCGGAGGCGGTCATCGAGGACGCCGACGAGAAGAAGGCAGCGAAGGGGCAGTAGTCCCCGCTCGCAGACGTACGAGAAGGCCCGCACCCGGATTCGGGG
>NZ_JBHTSF010000170.1:0-18183 GCF_042795295.1 Streptomyces sp. NPDC056486 | reverse complement strand
GCTGAATCTATTCAGCCCGTCCGGCGATTGAGGACGAGCTCGGCGCAGCCGGTGATCAACGGCACGCAAAGCTCCGGTCCGCCTACAACAACCCCGCCCCCGCCAAGAACTTCCCCACCCGCTCAACCTCTCCGGAGGAGAGCGGCACCTGCGGCTCCGCAGTCGCCGGACAGGCGATCACGCCCCGCAGATACAGCGCCGCCTTGAACGCCCCCAACGCCGACGAACTGCCCCCCATCCGCCCGGGATCACCGACCCGCACCATCCCGAAGAGCCCGCACAACCGCTCCTGCTCGGCCCGGGCCCGCGCCCAGTCCCCCTCCCGGCAGTAGCGGTACAGCCGCGCATACCCCTCCGGGTCCACATTTCCGAGCCCCGGCACCACTCCGTCCGCCCCCATGGCCAACGCCGCGTCCACCGTCGTCTCCGACCCCGTAAGCACGCTGAAGCCCGAGACGTCCGTCCGCCCCCGCGCCCCGAGCACCAGCTCCCGGAAGTTCCCCTCGTCCCCGCTGGAGTCCTTCAGCCCGGCAAGGGTCCCCTCCGCGGCCAGGTCCAGGACCAGCTCCGCGTCCAGTTTCGAGTGGACCGCCACCGGAAGGTCGTACGCGAAGACCGGCACCGGAGACCCCGTCGCCACCAGCCGGAAGTGGCGGGCCACCTCCGCCGGATGCGTGCGCGTGTAGAAGGGGGCCGTCACCACCACCCCGTCGGCCCCCGCCTCCGTGACCGCGCGGACGTGGTCGAGTACCCGTGGCGTCGCCATGTCGATCGCCCCTGCCAGGACGGGCAATTGGCCCCCGACGTGCCCCGTCACCGTGTCGACCACGACCCTGCGCTGCCCGTCCGTCAGGTACGCCGTCTCCGACGACGAGCCGAGGACGAAGAGACCGTCCACGCCTCCCTCGACGAGGTGGTCGACCAGCCTGATGAGCGACGGCGTGTCCACCTCGCGCTCCGGTGTCAGGGGAGTACAGACGGGCGGGACGACACCGGTCAGCGGGGTGGACATAGTCATGGGCTCTCCCTGGGGCTCGCGTCCGTGGCGGCGGACTGGATCACTAGCTCGTGCGTGGACTGGCCGTCCCGCACGGGGTGGTGGCAGCGGTAGCGGTGCCCGGACCCCTCCGTCGACGCGAAGTCCGGCATGGTGGCGGCGCAGGCCTCGTCCGCCTTCCAGCACCTCGTACGGAACGGGCACCCGCTCGGCGGTCGCGTGGCCGACGGCACCGGGCCGACGAGCGGGATCGGGTCGATGGGGTCGAGGAGGCCGGGCGTCGCCGAGAACAGGGCGCGTGTGTACGGGTGGCGCGCCCTGTCCAGGATTTCCCGGGCCGGTGACTCCTCCACGATCCTGCCCAGGTACATCGTGATGACCCGGTCGCTCATGCGCCGCACCGTCTGGATGTCGTGCGACACGAAGACCAGGGCAAGGCCCAGGCGCTCCTTCAGGTCCAGGAGGAGGTTGAGGATCTGGGCGCGCACGGAGACGTCGAGCGCGCTCGTCGGCTCGTCCGCCACCACAAGCTCCGGTTCGAGCGCAAGGGCTCGTGCGATCGCCACGCGCTGGCGCTGACCGCCCGACAGCTGTCCGGGCAGCCCGTCCGCGAGGACCTTGGGGAGACCGACAAGTGACATCAACTCACGGACCCGCGCCTCGCGTTGAGCGGACGTACCCATCCTGTGCACGTCCAAGGGGTCACGGAGTATCTGCCGCACCGTCAGCCTGCGGTTCAGTGCCGTCGACGGGTCCTGGAAGATCATGCCGGTGTTCCGGCCGATCGCGGTACGGCGCTCGGCGGGCGGCATCGTCCACAGGTCCCGCCCCCGGAAGGACACCGTGCCGGTCGTCGGCCGCTGCACACCCACCAGTACCTTCGCGAGCGTCGACTTGCCGCATCCCGACTCGCCCACGACGCCCACGGTCTCGCCGGGCGCGATGGTCAGATCGGCGCCGGTCAGGGCGTACACGCGGTCACGCGAGAACAGCCCGCCCGAGCGTGCCCGGTGCACGACGTGCGTGTCCGCGAGTGAGATCAGGCCTTCGCGCTCTTCGGTGGTCACTTGAGGGCCCCGCTTCCTCTGGGCTCCGGCACTCTCGGAGGCTGCTCCGCCGGATGGTGGCAGGCGATGGAATGCCGTGCCCCGCCCACCAGTTGGGGCGCCGTCGTCCGGCACACCTCGCTCGCGAGCGGGCAACGGTCCGCGAACCTGCAGCCCGCGGGGAAGTCGGCGGGCGAAGGGACGACGCCCTTGATCTGGGTCAGGCGTTCCGCCGCCGATTCGAGCGAGAGCACCGAGCCGAGCAGCCCGCGCGTGTAGTGGTGCGACGGCGCCTCGACGAGGTCGGCCGTCACGCCCGTCTCGACGATCTGGCCCCCGTACATCACCACCACCCGGTCGGTGACGTCCGCGACCAGGGCCAGGTCGTGCGAGACGAGGATCAGGGCGAAGCCCAGCTCCTCGCGCAGCCGGAGGAGGAGCTGGATGACCTGGGCCTGGACGGTGACGTCAAGCGCCGTTGTCGGCTCGTCCGCGACGATCAGCTTCGGGTCGCGGGAGAGCGCCATCGCGATCAGAACGCGCTGGCGCTGACCGCCGGAGAGCTCGTGCGGGTAGCTGCGCAGGGTGCGGTCCGGGTCCAGGCCGACCAGTTCGAGGAGCTCGACCGATGTGCGGCGCCCACCTCTCCGTACGACCTGTTTGAGCTGGGCGCGGACCGTCATCGCGGGGTTCAGTGACGACAGGGCGTCCTGGTAGATCATCGCCATGTCGTGGCCGAGCAGCCGCCTGCGCGCCCGCATCGGCATGCCCAGCAACTGCGCGCCGTTGAAGTCGACTTGGCCGCCGACTCGGGCGCCTTTCGGCTCCAGGCCCATCACGGTCAGCGCGGTGAGCGACTTGCCGCAGCCCGACTCGCCCACCAGGCCGAGGACTTCACCCGGCCGTACGTGGAAGCTGATGCCGTCGACGATGTCCACCCCGCCGTGCCGGGCGTCGAAGCCGATCGCGAGGTCGGAGACGGTGAGGACCGGCGCGCCTTCCGGGAGAGGGCGCGCGCGTGAGCGCAGGCGCTGGGCCGCCTCCGTCAGGCCCGGCAGCTCAAGTACCTTGCCGCTGCCCGGCGCCGGGGCTTCGAGGCGATCCTCCTTGCGGGCCGCGCTCGGCACGTCCCGTGTCGCGGGCGCCGCCCACGCGTCCGATACGCCCTCGGAGAGGATGTTCAGGGCCAGGACCGTGATCAGCATGAGGAGGCCGGGGAAGACCGTCGCCCACCAGCCGCCGAGCAGCACCATGTTCTTGCCGTCGGCGATGACGCTGCCCCAGGACGGGTCCGGGGGTCGCACACCCGCGCCGATGAAGGACAGCGACGCCTCGAAGACGATGGCCTCGGCGACCTGCACCGTGCAGAACACCAGGATCGGCGCCGCGCAGTTGATGGCCACGTGCTTGATGAGGATGTGCGGGGTGCGGGCGCCGACGATGCGTTCGGCGACGACGTAGTCCTCGCCGTACTGATCCATCACGTTGGCGCGGACGACCCGTGCGATGGGTGGCGTGAACAGGAACGCGATGGCGCAGATCAGTACGAGGATGCCGCCGCCGAAGACCGCCACGAGGACGGCCGCGAGCGCGATCCCGGGGAACGCCATGACGATGTCCAGGCACCGCATCAGCGTCTCGTCGACCGCCTTGCGCGAGGTCGCCGCGATCGCGCCGAGCACCGCGCCGACGATCAGGGCGAGCAGCGTCGCCCCGAGCCCGATCGCCAGGGACCAGCGTGCCCCGTACATGAGCCTGCTGAGAATGTCCCGGCCGAGGCTGTCCTGCCCCATCCAGTGGTCGGCCGACGGGTGTCCCGTGCCGTCCACCTGCGGCTGCTGGTCGAGCGGGTCGTGGGGGGCGAGAAGTGGCGCGAAGAGTGCCACCAGGACGACGACACCCACGACGCCCACCGCGACGCGGGAGAGGACGGGGAGACGGCTCAGCGCCCGCAGCCGTATACCCGGCCGCGAGAGCTGCTCGGTCAGAGCCTTGCGCGACATGATCATCAGGCAGTCCCCCTCAGGCGCGGATTGACCAGGAGATGGAGGATGTCGAGGACCAGGTTCACGACCACGAACCCGACGGCCGTCGTGATGACGACCCCCTGCACGACGGCCGGGTCGCCGTTCTTCACGGCGTCGATCATCAGCTTCCCCATGCCGGGAAGGGAGAAGATCGTCTCGATGACGACCGCGCCGCCGAGCAGATAGCCGACGCGCAGGCCGAGCACGGTCAGCGGGTTGATGAGGGCGTTGCGCAGGACGTTGCGGCCGACGACCACGACCGGTGGCAGGCCGCTGCCGATCGCTGTCCTTACGTAGTCCTTGTCGAGCTCCTCGACCACCGCCGTACGGATGATGCGGGTGAGCCCGGCGGCCACCGGCAGGGAGAGCGCGAGGGCCGGGAGCGTCATCGACTTCAGCCAGCCGGTGAAGGAGTCGGCGGGGTTGATGTAGCCGCCGGTCGGGAACCAGCCCGCCTCCACCGCCAGATACTGGATCATGAGCAGCGCCAGCCAGAAGCCCGGCGCCGCCACGCCCGTCAGCGAGATGACGCGGATGAGCTGGTCGGGGAGCCGGTCGCGGTAGATCGCGGCGGTCACGCCGAGCAGAGCTGAGATGACCACCGCGATGCCGAGACCCATGAAGGTCAGCTGCAGGGTGAGCGGCAGCGCGGTGGTGACCTGCTCCATCACCGGTGAGCGGGTGAGCACGCTGATGCCCATGTCGCCCTGGAGCAGATCGCCGACGAAGGCGATGTAACGCACCGGCAGCGGATCGAGCAGGCCGTTCTCCTCGCGGAACTGGTGCAGTTGCTCCGGTGTCGGATTGGCGCCCTGGAAGAACGCCGACGCCGGATCGATGTCCGAGAACCGCATCACGAGGAAGACGAACAGGACGATGCCGAGCAGCAGGGGCACGAGTAGGGCGAGGCGGCGGGCCAGGATTCTGACGATCGCGGTCACGTTTTTGTGACTCCCAACGACGGCGCTGAAAGGGCTACTTGGCCCACTTGGCCTGGAGGAGATTGATGCCGGGGTAGGGCTGCGCCTTGATGCCGGTGAGCTTCTTCGGGTCCCAGGCGGTCATCAGTTCGTTGTGGACGACCGGGTAGATCACCGCCTGCTCGGCGACGGTGTCGATGTAGCCCTGGACCATGGCCTTCTTCTTGGCCGCGTCCGGCTCGCGGGTCGCCTGGTCCATGTCCTTGAAGAGCTTCTTGGCGACGGAGTTGTCCGCCCAGCGGGCGTAGCCCATCCACAGGTTCTCGGGGCCGTAGTTGTAGTGCATGATCAGGTCGGGGTCGATGCCGAACTGGTTGGGGTTCGATGCGGCCGCGACGATCTGGTAGTCCTTCTTCTGGTCCAGCTTGGTGAAGACGGCGGTGGTCTCCTGCGGATCCAGGGTCGTCTTGACGCCGATCGCGTCCCACGAGGCCTTGATGGTGGGCAGGCAGTCGACGATCCAACTCACGTTCACCGCCATGAGGTTGATCGACAGGTCCGTGGCCCCGGCCTCCTTCAGGAGCTTCTTCGCCTTCTTCGGGTCGTACGCGTAGACCGACTTCGCGGGGCGGTAGGCGGGGTTGGACTCGTTGAGGAACGAGGTCGACGCCTTGCCGTGGCCCTTGAGCGCGACCTGGATCATCTTCTCGGTGTCGATGGCGTAGTGCAGTGCCTGGCGCACGCGTACGTCGTCGAAGGGCTTGTGCGCGGTGTTGAACATCAGGAACAGGTTGTTCATCCCCGCCCCGCCCTCGACGCTGAGCCCACCCTTCTTCAGCTGCTCGATGTTGGCGTACGGGATGTTGTCCGAGATCTCCGAGTCCGCGCTGCCGCCTGAGATCTTCGCGACGCGGGGCGCCGCGTCCACGATGGTCAGCCAGTTCATCTTCTTGAAGGCGGCCTTGCGCGGGCCGTTGTAGTCGCCGAAGGCCTCGAAGGTGGTGTTGGACTTCGGGGCGTGCGACGCCTGCTTGTACGGTCCCGAGCCCACCGCCTTGCCCTTGGTCGCGTCGTCCCAGGCGCCGGGCTTGGAGAAGACGTGCTTCGGCATGATCTTGGCGAGGGAGAGGCGGGCAAGCCCGTCCGGGAAGGGGAACTTGAGGATCAGTTCGACGGAGGTCGCGTCGACCTTCTTGACCTCCTTCAGCCAGCTCTCGAAGAAGCCCTTGGCCAGGGTCTGCGTCTTCGGGTCCAGGATGCGGTCGAAGACGAACACCACGTCGTCGGCGGTGACGGGCTTGCCGTCGTGCCACTTGGCGCCGGGCCGCAACGTGAACTTCCAGGTGGTCGCCTTGTCGTCGGCGGGGATCTCCGTGGCGAGCGCGGCATACGGCTCGCGGGTGATGGGATCGGTGTTGAGGAGGCCCTCGTAAATGTGTTCGTTGCCGGCCATGGCGAAGGCGGACGCGGTCTGCGTTGGGTCCCAACTGCCGTCGTTCCCATAGCCGATGACAGCGGTGAGGGTGGAGTCGCCGCCCTTGCCGCCGCCCCCTCCGGCGTCATTTGTGGACTCGGGTCCCGACGAGCAGGCGGAGAGCGTGGTGGTGATGGCGGCGGCCGCGCCAAGCGCACCGGTGTACTTGAGGAAGGACCGACGGTCCGGTGCGGGACCGGTGGAGCCGGTGGAGCCGATGCGGGCCTTGCGGCCGTTCGGTCGGCCGTCGGCCCGGCCGCTCGCTTGGTCGCTCACATGGTCGCTCACTGTGTCTCCCTTGAGAGATCCCACGTCCTACGTCATGGTGGCGTGGTGACCATAAGAGCGCCGCGATGGCCGGTCAAGAGATCGCGCACGGATCCGATTTGGGGCTGTTCCTAACGATGTTGGTCCGGAGGTGGGACGTGGGATGTCATCCGTGTCTACGATGTGCCGCATGCCTCAGGAGCCAGTCCGTGCACGGCGTGTGGGCAGCCAAGTCCAGCGCTCGGTCATGCAGTTGATCCTCGACAGGCGACTCCGGCCGGGCGCGCTGCTGCCCACCGAGGCCGAGCTGATGGAGGAACTGGGGGTCAGCAGGAACTCGGTCCGCGAGGCGCTGAAGGCCCTCCAGGCCCTGGACATAGTGGAGATCAGACACGGCTACGGGACGTATGTGGGGCAGGCGTCGCTGACACCCCTTGCGGACGGTCTTACGTTCCGCGCGCTGGTGCAACTCGGCGACGACACGCATGCGTTGACGGAAATGCTGCAGGTGCGGGAGGTGCTTGAAGAGGGCCTGGTGCGCCGGGTTGCGGTGCTCCTCACGGAGGAGGACCTGAGCCAACTGGAGTCCCTGGTCCGGAAGATGGAGGAGTCGGCGGGCGGGGGTGAGACCTTCCCCGAGCTGGACCGCGAGTTCCACGAGACGCTCTACCGCTCGCTGGGCAACGATCTGGTTCCGCAGCTGCTCGGTGCGTTCTGGAACGTCTTCAACCGGGTGGCGGGCGTGCGGGGGTGGGCCCGCGATCCGGCGCCGGACGTGACGGTGCGCAGGCACCGGGACATCGTGACGGCGCTGCGGGCGCGGGATGTGGAGCAGGCCCAGCGGGCGATGGCGGATCACTTCCGGGGGATCGCGGCGCGGTCGGGGCAGGAGTCGAGGGGTGTGGGATGAGCGAGGTGCGTGGGGTGAACGAGGTTTCTGAGGCGAGACTGAGTCACTTCTATACCCGGGTTACGTCGCTGGGGTTCGGGGGTGACTACAACCCCGAGCAATGGGGCCCCGAAGCCCACGCCGAGGACTCCGAGCTGATGCGCGAGGCGGGCGTGAACCTCGTGACGCTCGGCATCTTCTCCTGGGCGAAGACGGAGCCCGCCCCCGGTACGTACGACTTCACCTGGCTCGACGGCCACATGGGCCGCCTGGCGGAGGCGGGCGTCGCGGTCAGCCTCGCCACGATGACGGCGTCCCCGCCGCCCTGGCTGACCCGCCTGCATCCCTCGACCCTCCCGGTCCTGGAGGACGGCACACGCCTGTACCCCGGTTCGCGCCAGCACTGGTGCCCGTCGAGCCCGGTCTACCGCCGCCATGCGGTGCGCCTCGCGGAACGCCTGGCCACGCGCTACGGCACACACCCCGCCCTCGCGCTCTGGCACATCGGCAACGAATACGGTTGCCACATCTCACGCCACTGCCACTGCGAGGTGTCGACGGCGGCGTTCCGTACGTGGCTGCGCGAGCGGTACGGGACGGTGGCGGACCTCAACGACGCATGGTCGACGGACTTCTGGTCGCAGCGTTACGGCACGTTCGAGGAGATCCACACCCCTCGCAAGGCCCCGTCGTTCCGCAACCCGGCCCAGCAGCTGGACTACTGGCGCTTCTCTTCGGACGAGCTCCTGGCGTGCTACCTGGCGGAGAAGGAGGTCCTGACCCGCATCACACCGACCGTGCCGGTGACGACGAACTTCGTCCCGATCGCGAAGACGCTGGACTTGTTCGAGTGGGCCCCGCACTTGGACGTGGTGTCGTACGACTCCTACCCCGACCCGCACGATCCGGATTCGCTCCACCGGACGGCCTTCTCGTACGACGTCATGCGCGGCCTGAAGGGCGGGCAGCCGTGGCTGCTCCTGGAGCAGGCGCCGGGCGCGGTGAACTGGCGCGAGCGCAACGGCAGGAAGCCCCCGGGCCGGATGCGCCTGGACAGCTGGCAGGCGGTGGCGCACGGCGCGGACTCGGTGCTGTTCTTCCAGTGGCGGCAGTCGCGCGGGGGAGCGGAGAAGTTCCACTCGGCGATGGTGCCGCACGGGGGACGGGAGACGCGGATCTTCCGCGAGGTGCGGGAGCTGGGAGCGGAGCTGGCCCGCTACCCGGAGCTGCTCGGCTCCCGCCCCGAGCGTGCGGACGCGGCGCTGCTCCTGGACTGGCCCAGCTGGTGGGCCCTGGAACTGGACGCACACCCGAGCGCGGACGTCACGCTCCTGGACGCGGCCCTGGCCCACCACAAGCCGCTGTACGACGCGTCGGTGGCGTGCGATGTGGTGGCGGTGGAGGGGGGCGGGGACGGGGATTTGTCGGAGTACCGCCTGCTCCTGATCCCGAACCTTTACTCGGTATCGAATGAGACCGCGGAACGAATCTGTTCCTACGTCCGAGCAGGCGGCACCTTGCTCATGTCCTACTTCTCCGGAATCACGGACGAACACGACCGAGTCCACCCGGGCGGCTACCCGGCCCCGTTCCGTGAGTTGCTCGGCCTGCGAGTGGAGGAGTTCGACCCCCAGCCGGACGGCACTTGGTCGGAGGAGATCCACTTGGAGGGCGCGGTGGCGGTACGGACAACCCCCGCCGGCTCTCCCACGGCGACCCGCCACTCCTATGGGGACGGCACGGCCTGGTACCTCGCCACCCGCCCCACCCCGGAGGAGATGCGGGAGCTGATGGACAGGGTGCGGTCGGAGTGCGGCGTGACTCCCGTCCTCCCGGACCTGCCGGAGGGGGTGCAGGCGAGGACGCGGGTTACGGCGGCGGGGGAGCGGGTCCACGTACGGATGGACCCGCGGGACCTTTCGGTGGAGGTGATGCGGGGCTGATTAGCCCCTCTCGCTCGCGGGGCCGGGCGGTGGCCAGGGGACGTCGGCGAGGAGGGGGAGGATCGACGCTTCCTCGTAGTCGAGGTGGGCGTTGAGCTCGGTCGACATTTCCTCCAGCTCGGCGCGGAAGCGTTGCGGGTCGGCGATGCTGATGCCGGACAGGAGGGTGACCAGGTCGTTCTGGATGCGGGCGACCGTGCGGTGTTCCTTGCTGAGGCGGTCGAAGACGTCGCCCAGGTGCGGGTGGTACTGGGCGATCCCCGGGAACACGTGCGCGTCCTCGCTGACGTGGTGGAACTCCAGCGCCTGGCAGAACGCCAGACACCGTTGCCGGATCTGGAGCCCGAGGCTCGGGGCCGGCGGCTCGTGCGCGGTTGCGGGTTGGTGGGCTTCGCCTGCGGCTTGGTGCGTCGCGCGTGCGGCGAAGTGGGCCTCGACCTCCGCTCGGACCTGCCGCAACTGGTCCCGCAGCCAGGTGTGGACCTCCATGAGCTTGTCGGCGAGGGTACGGATCTCGCGGGGTGCCACCCAGCCCTCCGGCTCGGCGCGCTCCAGCACGATGACCGGCAGGGGGCGGGTGGTCCGGTCCTGGTACTCGCCGTATCCGGGCTCCGCCTTCACGACGTGCGCGAACAGTTCCTCGCGGCGGGCCCCCTCGGCGGGGACCGCGAGTGCCTCGAACTCTCGGGTGCCGACTTCGACGCTCACCACGGGGTGGGCGAGGAGATTGTGGTACCAGTCGGGGTGCCGGGGGCCGCCGAGGTTGGACCCCACGAGCAGGAGCGAATCGCCGTGGCGGACGTAGCCGAGGGGCGTGGTCCGTGCGGCTCCCGTCCTCGCGCCGGTGGTCGTCAGGAGGAGCAGGTCCCCGCCTTCGAAGGGACCGCCGACTTTGCCGCCGTTGGCACGGAACTCATCGATGACGGATTGGTTGAAGGAGGCGGGTGCAGGGTTCGTGGGCATACGGATTCTGAGTCTCCGGAGGATGTGGGCATGGCGCACGGTGGCATGCGGAGTACGGCATGCGGCATACGGAGTACGGCATGCATACGTGCGGCAACGCTGCCGGGATGCGTGAAGTGTGAGAGGGAATGACGTGCGGAGAAAGGCGCTACGTCATGTCACGTGCAGGGCGCGGAGTTTGAACTCATGGCTGATCCCTTGGTGAAGGGTGCTCGCCCGATCGCCGACCGGCCCACTGCTCATTGGTCGACGCCACGCGGCACCGCCCCTATTACACGCATCGGAAGTTCACCTGTCAACGCACGCGATCACGCACGCGATCACGCACGCGATCACGCACGCGACTGGAGATAGCGAAAATGCCGGGGCGCCGTCCATGGCCCGCGAGCTAGCGTTCGGCCATGCCCGAACTCCAGCGCCTGCGGCCCGATCACGCCCCCGCCCTACTCGCCTTCGAGCGCGAGAACCGGGAGTACTTCGCGAAGTCCGTCCCCGACCGTGGTGATGCCTACTTCGCCGAGTTCGACGTACGGCACGAGGCCCTGCTCGCCGAACTGGCGGCCGGTACCTGCCACTTCCACGTCCTCGTCGATGGTGACGGCGCCGTGCTCGGGAGGGTCAACCTCGTCGATGTGGCCGACGGCGAGGCCGAGCTCGGCTATCGCATCGCCGAGCACGCGGCGGGCCGCGGCCTCGCCACCGATGCCGTACGGCGGCTGTGCGAGCTGGCCGCCACCGAGTACGGGCTGACCGCGCTGCGGGCCGCGACGGACGCGGACAACGCCGGGTCACGGGGGGTGCTTGAGCGTACGGGGTTCACGATGGTGGGCGAGGAGGAGTTGCCGCTCGAGGGGCGGACGGAGGTCCGCTACTTCGTTGTGCTGGGCGGATTATTCAGTAGTCGGAGGGAGGTTGTCCGAGGTACTGCGAAGTACAGGCGATAGACATATGCCGTCGGTAATTTGGGGATCACCTGCCTTCGAGTAGATGGGTGGTGGGGATCCCGCCAGTGGGTTCCAGATCGATGGCCGCCTTCCCGGAGCAGAAGAGCCCTTGTGGCGTAGGACCTGCCGCGCAGCACCGTGAGCCGTATCCGGCGGTGACAGTGGACGCGGCAGGCATCGTGCTGGCTCACAACGAGCAGGCCGGGTTGCTGCTGGCGCGGGTCGGTGTCGGTGTCGCGTTGGGTGATGTCGCGCCCGCGTGGCTGGTCGAGGCCCACCTGGAGCGTGTCAGCGGTGCGGGGGAGGGGCCGTCGGCATGGGCGGGCGGCCGGATCGACGGGCGCCGTGTGAAGGCTCTTGCCGGGCCGGTCGTGGATGGCGTGGTGACCTGGTGGTTGGTCGGTGACAGTGGCAGTGACAGTGTTTCGGACGCCGCCGCACAGGAGTTGGCGCGTGAGCGGGCGAGGGCCGGTCTGCTGCAGGAGCTCTCTTCCGAGCTGCTTGCCTCGTTGAACGTCGAGCGCTGTATGGCGGTGACCGTGCAGCGGGCGGCGCAGCATCTGGCGGACGCGGCGGTCATCGTCGGGATGGGCGACGGGCACACTTTCCCGGTGACGCGGTGCTCCGCCGCCGGGCCGGCGGTCCAGGAGCGGATCGCCTTGGACCCCGGCCAACTGCCGGGCGTGGCCGAGGCGTTGCTGGGGCTTCCCGCGCTGTCCTCCCGCTGGATCGACCCTCACCAGGTGCCGTCCTGGGCGATGCCCGACGGCTTCGTGGACGACGCCACCGACATCGGTTCGGTGGTTGTCGTGCCGTTGCCGGGGCACGGTGTGCCGACCGGATGTCTCGTTCTGCTGCGCCATCGCCAGGAAGCGACGTTCACCCCGAGCGAGGAGGCCTTCGCCCAGCTCTTCGCCGCCCGCGCCGGGGCTGCCCTGTCCATAGCCCGCAGTCACGCCCGGCAGGCGCACATCAACGAAGTGCTGATGCGCGACCTGCTGCCGCCCGCCCTCGGCCGGGTGCACGGCATCAGCTTCTCCGGCCGCTACCGCGCATCGGCGGCAGGCGAACGCATCGGCGGCGACTTCTACGACCTGCACCCCGCCGCCACACCGGAAGCCGAGACCGTCGCCGTGCTGGGTGACGTGTGCGGCAAGGGTCTTGAAGCCGCGGTCACAGCAGGCAAGACCCGCAACGCACTTCAGGCCCTTGTGCCGTTCGCCGCCGACCACACCCGCTTGCTGACCCTCCTCAACAGCGCACTCCTGGCCGCGAACCAGACCCCCTTCGTGACACTGGTCCTGGCCACCGCAGTACGCCAGGACGACGCAAGGGTACGGCTGCGCATATCGAGCGCCGGCCATCCCGCCCCGCTCATCGTGCGCACCACCGGCCATGTCGAAGAGGTCCGGACCTGCGGCACCCTGATCGGCGCTTTCGCCGACCTCGAATTCGAGACCGCCGAAGTGACCCTGCGACCGGGTGAGACCTGCCTGCTGTATTCCGACGGGATCATCGAAGCGCGCGGTGGGCCGCTGGGGGACGTGATGTTCGGCGAGGACAGGCTGCGCACCGTGCTGTCCCAGTACGCCGGGATGCCGCCCGAGGTGATCACCGAACGCGTGCAGCTGGTCGTTGCCCAGTGGGTGGGGGAAGGCCCGCACGACGACATGGCCGTTCTGGCGATCGGCGCCCCCGCCGAGCGATGACCGTCCGACTCCTGTGAACGAACCGACCCAAGAAGGTGAACCGCGTGAGCGGTGACAAGGACACCAACTCCCTTGCCGAGCCACGTGATGAACTGTGGCAGGCGCTCGGCGAGTGCGACGAGACCCGCGCCGTCGCCGTCGTGCGACGCGCACTCGGCACGGCAGAGCCCGAACAGGCGCAACAGATGCGTGCGGCGGGTGAGCGGGTCCTGCTCGAACTGATCGCACCGGCTCAGGAGCGAGTGGGTCTGGCCTGGGCGGCCAATGACATCACGGTGGCGCAGGAACACGCTGCCACGGCGATCAGCGAGCGGTGCGTGGCGGCAGTGGCCGACGCCACCGCCCCCGCCCTTACCGGCACGTATGTGGGGAGGGTCCTGGTGGCGTGTGTCGACGGCGAGTGGCATGCCCTGCCCGCACGTCTGGTCAGCGAGGTGCTGCGGCTGCGGGGCTGGCGCGTGGACTATCTCGGGGCGCACGTCCCCACCGAGCATCTGGTCGCGCACGTGCACCGCACCGGTGCACAGGCGGTGCTGCTGTCCTCGACCATCCCGACCCTTCTGCCCGGCGCCCACAACGCGATCGCCTCATGCCAGAGCGTCGGCGTTCCCGTACTCGCCGGAGGAGCCGCGTTCGGACCGGGGGGCCGCTATGCGCGGTTGATGCAGGCCGAGTGGGCCAAGGACGCGGCCGACGCGGCCACCCTGCTGAGCAAGAACCTGACGGACCCCGGCGCGCAAGCGGCCCGCCTGCCGGACCTGGACCTGCCACACCTGGGCGACCAGGAATACACCATGATCCGCCGGACCAAGCTGCAGCTGGTCAAGCGGGCCCTCGCCGACGTCGAGGCCGGCTTCCCCGAGATGCGCCGCTACAGCGAGCTCCAGCGCGAACGCACCATCGAGGACATCGACTTCATCGTCAGCTACCTGGCCACGGCCGTCTACGTCGACGACCCCGCCCTGTTCACCAGGTTCATCACATGGACCGCGGACATCCTGGCGGCCCGCAACGTCCCACCGAGGTGCCTGGTCCCCGCCCTGGACTCACTCCTCACCCAGCTCAAGGATTTCCCCCGCGTGGTCAGCACCCTCACCACCGCCCGCGACCTCATCGCGTAGCAGCCGCGAAAGGAGAGAGGGGCGGATTGTAGAAAAGTCCCGCCCCCCCCCTGCGGCCATCTTCGAATTGGCCGATGTATCCGCGGAAAACGAATTCCTGTACCCCCGGTGCGCTGCCTGCCGTGAACCATTGGCCATGGCCAACCGCCCTCCGCAACGTCGCAGTTGTGGAGCGCAGACTGCTGCCGAGTGTAGGCCGGAGCGGCCGCCATCGAGACACGAAGCGTGAAATTCGATGGGAAAGGGGAGCCACGTCATGACGGAAAGCAAGGTGCACTCGGCGCTATGCGTCGAAGAAGCGGAGGAGACCGTGAAGGAATTGCGCGCCGCACTCGCGGGGGCCGGAATTATTCTTCCGTCATTGCGGATCGACCCCAGATCCTGGGCCCGCGAAGTCCCCTGTCCGCGCCTCGAATTGGGCGGATGTCGCGTCGATACGGTGCTACGCCCCGCCCGCGTCGAAGGCGAGGGCTCACGATGAACCTGAACCTCCCCATCGGCAACCTCCCCATCGGCGCCTACGCCGTGGACACCAGCACCGGCCAGGTCGGCAGGGTCATGGGGCATGAAGGGCCCTACATCCAGCTCCGTCCCTTCGGCGGCGGGCGGGAGTGGGACTGTGCGCCGGATGCGCTCAGGACCGCCACCGACTCGGAGCGGATCAGAGCCGCCACCGCCTATGCGAATGCGCGGAGCCGGGGTGAAGTCCCTTGACGTGACCGGGGTGAAGTCCCGTGACGTAAGGTGCGGGCGCATGGCCATATGGAAGTGGAGCAAGCCGAGGGTCGAGTCCAAGTACTCAACGCCGCTCACCATGCACCAGCTGTGGATGGTGTCGCTGAGCGCACCGGTGAGCCGGGACAAGGACGCGTCCCGGACGACCCTGTATCCGTTCACCCGCATCGACGACGGCAAGGCCGAGAAGTGGCTCGCCGATCAGTGGGAGATCACCGCGCCCGAGCAACTGCTCGGGCGCCTGAGCGGGCTCGCGAGCACCGGCTATCGCTCCATGGCCCGGCGGCGCCTCGGCGTCGCACCGCTGGCCTGGGACATCGGGCTCTACGTGGACATCTCACGGCGCGGCTTCGCCTGCGGAATGCTCAGCGAGGCCGACACTTGGGCCCGGCTCAAGAACGTCGTGCCGACGGTGGCGGGGACGTACGCCTCCTGGCAGGAGTACGCCGACCACTACCTCCTCGGCAGGCAGGTCTGGCGGGACAGCCTCAGCGGCACCGAGGACGAGAGCTTCCCCGCGCCCCAGGCCGCCTCCGACGCCCACCTGAGGGCCCTCCTGGACCCGGCGAACCGCACGAGCCCGTGGAACCTCGCCCCCTGGGAAGCGATCAGCCACCCGGACCGGGCCCGCCCCGCGCGATAGCGCCTAGTGCTGCTGCGGCTTCTGCGGAGTCGCCTCGCTCGGCCGCACGATGACGCACCCCTCGCCCCGCAGCATCAGCTGCACCGCCTCGCCGGAACCGCCCCTGATCATGGAGCCGATGGACTGCGAGCGGTGCAGCGTGGTGTCCAGGTTCGCGGTCCAGCCGACGACCGCGTCCGTGTCGACGTACACCGGCTGCTGCGGCGTCACCGGGATCACCAGCGGATTGCCCTCGCAGACCAGGCCGAGCCGTCCGGCCCCGGTGAAGACGCTGTTGAAGAGCCCGCCGCCGGTGATGCCCGCGCCCTTCACCGTCTTGATCTCGTACGAGAGCGTCGAGTCGAAGCACAGGACGTTGCGGCCGTTGACGGTGAGGACGTCGCCCGGCTCTATGTCGACGATGAAGCAGTTCTGCGCCTCGTTCGCGAACCAGGCCTCCCCCTGGCCGCGCACCGCCATGAGCGGCAGACCCTCACCGGTCATCGCCCGCTTGAGCATGCCGCCCACGCCCTGGCCCTTGCGCTCGAACTGCAGGTCGCCGCGGTAGGCGATCATAGCGCCCTGCCGCGCGTGCATCTCGCCGTTGACCGCGTACTTGATGGATTTGGCGTTGTGCAGAGTCATCCCGGGGACGACGGACTGCTGCGCCATGTGCTCCGTGGAGAACAGATCACTCTTCATGCGGGCATTTTGTCAGGTGTGAGCGATACGGCCAGGGGGCGGAGCGACCCGGACCACGGCCTTCGGCCCCACCCCGGCCACGGCTGTCGGTCCCGTACGCGAGAATGGGCCCATGAGCCTGTTCCGTGATGACGGCGTCGTGCTGCGCACCCAGAAGCTGGGTGAGGCGGACCGCATCATCACGCTGCTCACCCGCAGCCACGGCCGGGTGCGCGCCGTCGCCCGCGGTGTGCGGCGCACCAAGTCCAAGTTCGGGGCACGGCTCGAACCCTTCTCCCACGTCGACGTGCAGTTCTTCTCGCGCGGCAGCGAACTCATCGGCCGCGGACTCCCGTTGTGCACACAGAGTGAGACCATCGCTCCGTACGGTGGCGGGATCGTCGTCGACTACGCGCGCTACACCGCGGGCACGGCCATGCTGGAGACCGCCGAGCGCTTCACGGACCATGAGGGCGAGCCCGCCGTGCAGCAGTATCTACTGCTCGTGGGCGGCCTTCGGACCCTCGCCAACGGCGAGCACGAGCCGCACCTCATCCTCGACGCGTTCCTGCTCCGCTCCCTCGCCGTGAACGGCTACGCGCCCAGCTTCAGCTCCTGCGCGAAGTGTGGAATGCCCGGTCCGAACCGGTTCTTCTCCGTGGCCGCGGGCGGCTCCGTCTGCGTCGACTGCCGGGTGCCCGGCAGCGTCGTACCCTCGATGGAAGCCCTCGGCCTGCTCGGCGCGCTGCTCACCGGAGACTGGGAGACGGCGGACGCGTGCGAGGCGCGGCACGTCAGGGAGGGCAGCGGGCTTGTTTCCGCCTATCTGCACTGGCACTTGGAGCGCGGGCTCCGCTCATTGCGGTACGTAGAGAAGACCACGTGACGACAGGCGTCCACGTGATGACAGGCGTAACAGAGAACAGCTAGGTAGGAGAGAGCCCCCCATGGCACGACGCGGAATCCTCGGACGGTCCCGCCGTGAGTACAAGGTCCCCGAACCGCACCCATCGGGCGCCCGGCCGCCGAAGATCCCCGGCGAGCTGGTGCCGCAGCATGTGGCGTGCGTCATGGACGGCAACGGACGCTGGGCCAAGGAGCGGGGGCTGCCGCGCACGGAGGGGCACAAGGTCGGCGAGGGCGTCGTCCTCGACGTGCTCAAGGGCTGCCTGGAGATGGGCGTCAAGAACCTCTCGCTGTACGCCTTCTCCACCGAGAACTGGAAGCGCTCGCCCGACGAGGTCCGCTTCCTGATGAACTTCAACCGCGACGTCATCCGGCGTCGGCGGGACGAGATGAACGATCTCGGGATTCGGATCCGGTGGGTCGGGCGCATGCCCAAGATGTGGAAGTCCGTCGTCCAGGAGCTCCAGATCGCCCAGGAGCAGACCGTCGACAACGACGCGATGACCCTGTACTTCTGCGTCAACTACGGCGGGCGCGCCGAGATCGCGGACGCCGCGCAGGCCATCGCGCGCGATGTCGCCGCGGGCCGGCTCGACCCGTCGAAGGTGAACGAGAAGACCTTCGCCAAGTACATGTACTACCCGGACATGCCGGACGTGGACCTGTTCCTGCGCCCGAGCGGCGAGCAGCGCACCTCCAACTACCTGATCTGGCAGTCCAGTTACGCCGAGATGGTCTTCCAGGACGTGCTGTGGCCCGACTTCGACCGGCGTGACCTGTGGCGCGCCTGCCTGGAGTACGCCGGGCGCGACCGCCGGTTCGGCGGCGCGATCCCGAACGAGGAAGAGATCGCGAACAGCTGACGCAGACGCACTGAACGCACTGTGGGCCCGCACCCAACCCGGTGGGGGGCCCCCACTGCGTTGAGGTGACTTCTGC
>NZ_JBHTSF010000169.1:0-18194 GCF_042795295.1 Streptomyces sp. NPDC056486 | reverse complement strand
CACCTAAGGGGTGCGGGCCCGCTTCTCAACTACCTGCTAGGGCAGAGCTGTTCAGCTCTGACCACCCGCAAGCTTCTCGCGCAGAGCGGCAAGCGCCTCGTCCGACGCCAGGGCGCCGGAGTTGTCGTCCGACTCCGAGGAGTACGAACCGCCGCCGCCACCGCCACCGCTGCCACCGGCAGCCGGAGTGCCGGTCGAGGAAGCGGGAGCCGCAGCGCCCTCTGCCTCGGCCTGGGCGTCCGCCTCGCGGGACTTGATGACCTGGGCCTGGTGCTGCTCGAAGCGCGTCTGCGCCTCGGCGTACTGCGTCTCCCAGACCTCACGCTGCGACTCGAAGCCCTCGAGCCAGTCGTTGGTCTCGGGGTCGAAGCCCTCGGGGTAGATGTAGTTGCCTTGGTCGTCGTACGACGCGGCCATGCCGTACAGGGTCGGGTCGAACTCGACGACCGACGGGTCGGCGCCGAAGGCCTCGTTGGCCTGCTTCAGCGAAAGGCTGATGCGGCGACGCTCGAGGTCGATGTCGATGACCTTGACGAAGATCTCGTCGTTGACCTGGACGACCTGCTCCGGGATCTCCACGTGGCGCTCGGCCAGCTCGGAGATGTGGACCAGACCCTCGATGCCCTCGTCGACGCGCACGAACGCACCGAACGGAACGAGCTTGGTGACCTTACCGGGAACAACCTGCCCGATCTGGTGCGTACGGGCGAACTGCTGCCACGGGTCTTCCTGCGTCGCCTTGAGCGACAGGGACACGCGCTCGCGGTCCATGTCCACGTCGAGAACCTCGACGGTGACTTCCTGGCCGACCTCGACAACCTCGGAGGGGTGGTCGATGTGCTTCCAGGAAAGCTCGGAGACGTGCACGAGACCGTCGACGCCACCGAGGTCCACGAACGCACCGAAGTTGACGATCGAGGAAACGACGCCGGAGCGGACCTGGCCCTTCTGCAGGGTCGTGAGGAAGGTCTGGCGGACCTCGCTCTGGGTCTGCTCGAGCCAGGCACGGCGGGACAGGACCACGTTGTTGCGGTTCTTGTCCAGCTCGATGATCTTGGCCTCGAGCTCCTTGCCCACGTAGGGCTGGAGGTCGCGGACGCGGCGCATCTCGACGAGGGAAGCCGGCAGGAAGCCACGGAGGCCGATGTCGAGGATGAGACCACCCTTGACGACCTCGATGACGGTACCGGTGACGATGCCGTCTTCTTCCTTGATCTTCTCGATCGTGCCCCAGGCGCGCTCGTACTGAGCGCGCTTCTTGGACAGGATCAGACGGCCTTCCTTGTCCTCCTTCTGGAGAACCAGGGCCTCGATCTCATCACCGACGGCGACGACCTCATTGGGGTCGACGTCGTGCTTGATGGAAAGCTCGCGAGACGGGATGACGCCTTCGGTCTTGTAACCGATGTCGAGCAGGACCTCGTCCCGGTCGACCTTCACGATGACGCCGTCGACGATGTCGCCGTCGTTGAAGTACTTGATCGTCTCGTCGATCGCGGCGAGGAAGGCTTCCTCGTTACCGATGTCGTTGACCGCTACCTGCGGGGTGGTGGAAGCGGTGGTCTCGGTGCTGCTCGTCATGTGGGTAAGGGCTCCGGTACGGACAGTGAGTCGTAGGTACTGCTAGCGCCGGAACCGATTTCGCACTGAAGAAGCCGGACAGCCTTGGAAGCGCCGATTCCTGAGTTTCCGAAGAAACGGAAAGGCGCCTCGACAACCGAGGGGACATACAACAGATGCGAGCGCATCCCGCTAGGTCTGAGGACGGCAGGCTCGCAGCGCAACTTGTAGCATACGGGGGCAGCCGGACAGGGTCAATGCGCGAAGGCGCACACCCGGGGCGGATCGCCGCATACCCGGCACAAATGCTGTCGCATGAGGCCACACGGGCCGCACCGCGCCCTGTCGCGACGCTTTCCGACCCGCCTCCGCCACTGCCCCGCTGCGACGATCCGTGACAAAGCCAGACGGAAGAGTACGACGATGGAGCCGATCATCCAAGAGTCCGAGCTGCCCGAGACGCCCGAACCGGAAGCCACCCGCCGAGACGCCGATGTCATGGAGAGCAGTCGCGCCAATCGCGGCTGGTGGGACAGGAACGCGGACGACTACCAGATCGAGCACGGCACCTTCCTGGGTGACGACCGGTTCGTGTGGGGTCCCGAAGGACTCGACGAGGTGGAGGCCGAGCTCCTCGGTCCGCCCGAGGAGCTCGAGGGCAAGGACGTCCTGGAGATCGGCGCGGGTGCGGCGCAGTGCTCGCGCTGGCTCGCCGCGCAGGGTGCGCGTCCGGTCGCCCTCGATCTCTCCCACCGGCAGTTGCAGCACGCGCTGCGGATCGGCGGCGGGGTGCCGCTGGTGGAGGCGGACGCGGGGGCCCTGCCGTTCGCGGACGGCAGCTTCGACCTCGTGTGCTCGGCCTACGGAGCGATGCCGTTCGTGGCCGATCCGGTGCGGGTGCTCAAGGACGTGCGCCGCGTGCTGCGGCCCGGCGGCCGGTTCGTGTTCTCGGCGACGCACCCGATGCGCTGGGCCTTCCCCGACGAGCCGGGCCCCGAGGGTCTCTCGGTCGCGGCCTCGTACTTCGACCGCACTCCTTATGTGGAGCAGGACGAAGAGGGAAACGCCGTCTACGTAGAGCACCATCGGACGATCGGCGACCGCGTGCGGGACGTGGTGGCCGGCGGTTTCCGGCTCGTCGACCTGGTGGAGCCCCAGTGGCCCGCGTGGAACACCCAGGAGTGGGGCGGCTGGTCCCCGTTGCGCGGGAATCTGATCCCGGGGACGGCGATCTACGTCTGCGTACGAGACTGAGTGCGTGATCCGTCTCCGTAGCGACGCCCTGGACCTGCCCGTACGCAGCGCGCTGCCCGCGCTGCGCTCCGCTCTGGAGGGGCCGGGAAGCGCCGTGCTGTGCGCGCCTCCCGGTACGGGCAAGACGACGTTGGTTCCGCTGGCGCTCGCGGGGCTTCTCGGGGACTCCCCGGTACGTCGTGTGGTGGTCGCCGAGCCCCGGCGCATCGCCGCTCGGGCCGCCGCGCGGCGGATGGCGTGGCTGCTCGGCGAGAAGGTCGGGGAGAGCGTCGGGTACACGGTGCGCGGCGAGCGTGTGGTGGGCAGGCACGCGCGCGTGGAGGTCGTCACCACGGGTGTCCTGTTGCAGCGTCTGCAGCGGGACCAGGAGTTGACCGGCGTGGACGTGGTGATCATCGACGAGTGCCACGAGCGGCATCTCGACGCCGACACCGTGGCGGCGTTCCTGGTCGACGTGCGGGCCGCGCTCCGTCCCGAACTGCGCCTCGTGGCCGCGTCCGCGACCACGGACGCGGAGGGCTGGGCGCGGATCCTCGGGGACGCTCCCGTGGTCGAGGCGCACGGCACCTCGCACCCCGTCGAGGTCGTCTGGGCGCCGCCGGTGCGCCCCGTGCGGCCTCCGCACGGGATGCGGGTGGATCCGGCGCTGCTCACCCATGTGGCGTCGGTGGTACGGCGTGCGCTCGCCGAACGTGAGGGGGACGTCCTGTGCTTCCTGCCCGGGGTCGGTGAGATCGCGCGCGTGGCGGGTCAGCTGGGGGACGCGCCCGCGGAGGTCCTGCAGGTGCACGGGCGTGCGCCTGCCACGGTGCAGGACGCGGTGCTCGCGGGCTCGGCGGGAGGCGCTCGGCGGGTGGTCCTCGCGACGTCGGTGGCGGAGTCGTCCCTGACGGTGCCCGGGGTGCGGGTCGTCGTCGACGCGGGGCTCGCGCGTGAGCCGCGCGTGGACCACGCGCGCGGGCTGAGCGCGCTGACGACGGTACGGGCTTCGCAGGCGGCGGGGCGGCAGCGGGCCGGTCGCGCCGGACGTGAGGCACCGGGGGCCGTGTACCGGTGCTGGGCGGAGGCGGAGGACGCCCGTCTGCCGCGCTTCCCGGCGCCGGAGATCAAGCTGGCGGACCTGGCCGCGTTCGCCCTGCAGACGGCCTGCTGGGGGGACCCTGACGCCTCCGGTCTCGCGCTGCTCGATCCGCCGCCGGGTGGTGCGATGGCGGCGGCCCGGGACGTGCTGACTGCGGTCGGGGCGGTTTCCCCGGGGTCGGGGCGGGTCACCGAGCGGGGCTCGCGGATGGCGCGGGTCGGGCTGCACCCCCGCCTGGCGCGCGCCCTGCTCGACGCGGTTCCCCTCGTGGGGGCGCGCCGTGCGGCTGAGGTGGTGGCCCTCCTCAGCGAGGAGCCGCCGCGTGAGTACGGGGACGACCTCGCGGCGGCGTGGCGCACTGCCCGGCGGGGCGGGGACGGGTACGCGGCGCGGTGGCGCACGGAGGTGCGGCGCCTTGCCGCTGCCGCTGAGGCCTCGGGGGGTTCGTCGCCCACGCTTCCGGCGCGGGATCTCTCCCACCCGCCCACTCGAAACCCCGAAACGGACATCGGCAGCGAAGAACACGTCGCCGGGCTCGTTGCCGCGCTCGCCTTTCCCGAGCGGGTCGCCCAGGCGCGTGGGGACGGGTCGTATCTCATGTTGAACGGGACCCGGGCCGAGGTGCGGACGGGGTCCGCCCTGACCGGTGCGGAGTGGATCACCGTGGCCGTGGCCGACCGGCCTGTGGGCGCCGGGCACGCGCGCGTGCTGCTCGGTGGACACATCGACGGGGACGTGGCCCGGAGCGCGGCCGCGTCTCTGTACAGCGAGGGGGACGAGGTCGCCTGGGCCGACGGGGATCTCGTCGCGCGGCACGTCGAGCGCCTCGGGGCCGTGGAGCTCGCGGTGCGGCCCCTCAAGAAGCCCGCCCCCGGACTCGTACGAGAAGGGCTGTTGGCGGGGCTCAGGGAGGAAGGGACGGCGCTGCTGCACTGGTCCCAGGGCGCCGGGGAGCTGCGGGAGCGGCTCGCCTTTCTGCACCAGCATCTGGGGGCTCCCTGGCCCGACGTGTCCGAGAGCGCCCTGCACGCGCGCGTGGACGAGTGGTTGGAGCCCGAGTTGTCGAAGGCGCGGCGCCGGGCCGACCTGCGGCGCATCGACGCGGGGCAGGCACTGAACCGGCTCCTGCCGTGGGCCACCGGCGAAGCCACCCGCCTCGACGCGCTCGCCCCGGAGCGGGTGACGGTGCCCAGTGGCTCCCGGATCCGGATCGACTACTCCGACCCCGAACAGCCCGTGCTCGCCGTGAAGTTGCAGGAGATGTTCGGGCTCGCCGAGACCCCTCGTATCGCGGACGGCGGCGTGCCCGTCCTCGTGCATCTGCTCTCCCCCGCCGGACGCCCGGCCGCCGTCACCGCCGATCTCGCCTCCTTCTGGCGGGACGGCTACCGGGCCGTGCGGGCCGAGCTGCGCGGGCGGTATCCGAAGCATCCGTGGCCGGAGGATCCGGCGGCGGTTCAGGCGACGCGGTTCACCAACGCGCGGCTCAGGCGTTGACCGGTTCCGGTTCGGGGGCCGCCGTGGCCTCCGGTTCGCCGGGCCTGCGGCTGCGGGCCTCGAGCCAGAGGGAGAGGGCCAGCAGGAGCAGGCCGAGGCCCAGGAAGCCCCAGGGGAGATAGGACGTCAGGAGGAGGACCAGGACGCGCTGGGACTTCACCAGGTCGACGGTGTCCTTGATGTAGTCCTCGCGCATCTTCACGTGGCCTGCGAAGACCGTGACCTTGTCGCGGTCGCCGAGGAGTGTGCCGCCGCGCAGCTCGTTCTTCTGGATCTCCTCGCCGTAGACGGGCGCCCCGGTGGTCGGCTCGACCCAGAATTTGCGGACGGTCGTGTACCAGCGCGTCGTGCCCGTCTTGTCGAGGGACTCCGGGGTGATGCCCTTGATGGGCATCGTCTTGGGCATGGGGACCTTGGTCCAGGGGATGATCTGCTCGAAGTAGTAGACCTCCAGGCCGCGGAAGGTCTGGATGCCCTTGTAGTGGATGGGTTTCGTGACGCGGGCCTGGGCGTCGAAGTACTCGTAGTCCCGCTTCTCGGTCAGGAAGGGCCACTTGAACTCGAGGCCCTCGCGCTTGACCGCGTCGCCGTCGACCATCTCGCCCTTCGCGTGCACCGGTTCCTGGCTGTGCGCGTCGAAGATGTAGCGCTCGGGGACCTTGGAGACCATCTTGCCGTCGGGCCCCTGGACGTAGGAGAGGGCGTCCCAGACGACGACGTCGCGGTCCGCACTCTTCTCGATCTTCTCCGAGGCCTCCACGTTGCCCTTGAGCGTCTGCACGACGGTGACCTTGGAGACCTTCTTGGCCCGCATGGTGCCGTAGTCGACGAGGGTCGGGTTCTTCGCCTCGAGGACCGCCTCCTGGTACTGGCTCGGCGGGATCTTGGCGAGGCGCGGGAAGGCGTACCAGCGCATGAGCGGGGACATCGCCGTGAAGAACACGGCGAAGGCGAGCAGGATCAGGCTGGCCTTGCGGCGCATCGCGGCTGCCCTCCCTACGGGTGCTTGGGGACGGTGGTGAGCAGGGGCTCGGGCGATGTCTCGCCGGGCGGGGCCCCCATCGCCGTGATCGTCAGGACCAGGGCGAAGGCGACGGCAAGACCGGTCGCGGCGGCGATGAGAGCGCGCATGCGGATCCTCCCGAGGCGGGAAAACTGAGGGAACGGACGAACGGACCGTGAACTGACTGAGCGTCAGGGCGGCAGGGCTGGGGCACCGTAGCAACGCGGCGGCCAGATGAGAACACGTTGCACACACACGAACGCCCCTGCGCCGGGCGGGCGCAGGGGCGTTGTGTGCGGACGTGCGTGCGGGGCGCGGGACGCGCCGTGCGGCTAGGCCGCGGGCGCCGCCACCTTCAGTTCGACCGTGAGCGTCGCGCCGCCCGCGGTGGTGATGCGGAGCAGGTACGTGCCCGCGTCGTCGTCGGCGTACATCTTGGGGAGCTTGAGCACGCCGTGCGCGTCCGTCTTCAGGGCCTTGAGGGTGCGGACCGGCTTGCCGTCCGCGTCCTTGAAGTACGGACCCTTGTCGTTGGCCGTGGCATCGGTCGCCGACTTGATCATGGTGGCGGTGGCCGCGACACGGTCGGCGGCCTCTCCCTTGTACGTCGCCTTGACCTCGACCTGGTCGGCGAACTCCTTGCCCGGCTCGCAGGTCAGCGCCTTGTCGCTGGTCCTGGCCAGCTTGTCGGCCTGCCGCGCGGTGACCGTCGCCGTGTAGTCGAGGCCGGGCAGCGAGCGGCCGACGACCTTGGCCCGGACCGTGAACTCACCCGTCTTCTCGCCCGCCTCGATCACCGGGGCGGTGGCCTTGCCCGCGGCGCTCGTGGTGACGGTGGCGCTGGTGGCGCCGCCCGGGAAGCGCGCGTCGGTGTCACCGACGATCGAGAACTTCACCTTGGCCTTGGCCACGCCCGAGCCCGACGCGGACTCTGTGCGCACCTCGACGCGCTCGGCGAAGGCATCGCCCGCCGTCGCGGTGAGCTTGCCGGTGCCGGCGTCCTCCAGGCTCGCGACCCGGTCGGTGGGCGAGGGGCTGGGCTTCGGGGGCTTCGGGGTCTCGGAGCCGCCACCGTTGCTCGGCGGCTTGGTCGGCGACGAGCTGCCGCCGCCGTTGCCGGGCTCGGAGGGCTTGTTGTCGCCTGGCTTGGGCGGCTTCGGCGAGGGTGAATCGGACGCCGGGGGCGTCGTACTCGGGCTCGGACCCGTGCTCGGGCCGTTGCTGTCGCTCCGGTCGCGCGGCAGGTCGCCCGTGCCGTCGGGGATCTCCTGGACGCCCTTGCGGTAGTGCTCCAGCCACGTCAGGACCGTGTTCAGGTAGTCCGTCGAGCGGTTGTAGCTGAGGATCGCCTTGTGCAGATCGGCCTCGACGGACAGGTCGCGGTCATTCGCGCAGAGGTAGCTTCCCGCGGCGAGCGCGGCGTCGTAGATGTTGTTCGGGTCCGTCTTGCCGTCCGCGTTGCCGTCCTGCGCCCAGGTGTCCCACGTCGAGGGGATGAACTGCATGGGGCCGACCGCGCGGTCGTGCGTCTTGTCATTGTCGTACGCGCCGTTGTCGGTGTCGGTGATCTTCGCGAAGCCGTTGCCGTCGAGAACCGGGCCGAGGATCGGTGCGATCGTCGTGCCGTTCGCGTCCACGCGACCGCCACGTGCCTGGCCCGACTCGACCTTGCCTATCGCGGCGAGCAGCTGCCAGGGGAGGTTGCAGCCCGGCTTGGAGGTGGCCAGGGACGCCTCGGCCTTCTTGTACGCGTCGAGGACGGTGGCCGGGATGTCCGATTCGGTTACGTCGCTGCCGCCGTCGGGCGCTCCGGTCGGCGGGACCGGGGTCTTCAGGTCCGGCAGTTCGGTGTAGTAGGGGGAGTTGCCGGTCGCGGAGTCCTCGGGTGACTGCGTGGCTTCGGACGCACCCGCCCGCTCGTCGCGTGGGACGTCCGTCACGCCCGGGGCCTGGGACGCCGCCAGCGCCGCCACCGCTGCCGCGGCCACCGCGGTGGTCACCGCTCCCCTGCGCAACCGCCTGCCGAATACCGCCGCCATGACTGTGGACCCCTCCCCTTGACGACTGTGCGTGTCGCCGCCCGCTCTGTTGTGCTCCCCGTTGTGCTCCCCAGCGGGCCGACTCAGGCGACACTACGACAACTTGCGGCGCCCAGACACCCGTTCGTGCCCGATTTTCACCGGTTGGCCGTGTCCTGTTCGGGCGGGGCCTCGGGTGCGGCGTCGTCGGAGCCCTCGGGCGGGGCGTCGGACGGTACCGAGCCGTCGGGCACTTCGCTGATCTCGTTCTCCGGGGTCAGCTCCTGCCCCACGGAGCGGCCCTTGTTGAGCGCGCGGTGCACGGCCTGGGCAACGCGTTCGATGGTACGGACTCCGTACTTCATCGTGGGGTTGTCGTGCGAGAGGACGACGATGCGGTAGATGCGGTTGCGGTCCTTCGTTGTCGGCTTCTTCGTTGTCGCCTTCGCTGTCGCCGTTGCGGTGAACGCGCCGATGCGGTGCACCCGCCAGCCGTGCGTGGACCGGGAAAGCCAGCCGTTCTTGAGATAGGCCTTGGTGCCGCGCGGCATTCCGGCGGGCACACCCCAGCGCTGGTCGCGCCGCACCTCGTTCAACTGCTTCAGGCCGTACGCGCGTGAGCTCCGGCTCAGCAGGGCGCGGGACCTGGCCCCGGTGAGGACGCCGAGGAGGCGGAGTTGGTCGGCAGCGGAGGTGCGGGTCAGGCCCCACAGGCCGTACGGGTTGAGCGTGGTGGCGGTGGTGCCCGCGCGGCCCAGGAAGCGGGCGACGTAGGGCTGACCCAGGTCGTTCCAGAGGCGCCGGGCCGCTGTGTTGTCCGAGCGGATGATCATGGGGCGAATTCGGCGGCGCTCCCAGGCGGTGAGTCCGCGGCCCCAGTCCTGTGCGCGGCGGAGGACCGCCTCCATGATCATGACCTTGACGATGCTGGCGGTGTCATAGCGGTGGCTGCTGCCGAGGGCACAGCTCACGCCGGTGGCGGGGTCGTGGACGGCCACGGAGACGGTGCCCCGCCGGGCCGCCAGGACGGCACGGATGTCGCGGGAGAGCTGGACGGCGAGGGCGGGGTCGCTGCGGGCCGTGCAGGAGGCCGCGCGTTGCGCCGCGCTGGCTTGGGCTGCGGTTGCGGTTGCGGGGAGGGGTGCGAGGAGGGGCGTGACCAGTGCCGTGGCTATCGCTATTCGGCACTTTCGCAGGTGAAGAGCCATGCGGTCATCGTGGCCGGGGCGCCTTTGCGGGGCTCGGGGGCGGGGGCCACGTGGGTGAGGGCGGGAGCTTTCCCCCAACCCCGCCCCTTGCCGAAACCACGGGGCTCCGCCCCCGGACCCCCGTACAAGATGTCCTCAATCGCCGGACGGGCTAGATACTTTTAGCCCGTCCGGCAATTGAGGACGAACTCGGCGAAGCCGGTGATAACGGCACGCTCAAGCCCGACGCAGTCAGTGCGCCGCCGACTCCCAGTCCGCCCCCACGCCCACCGAGACATCCAGCGGAGCCCGCAGCGACGCCGCGCCCGCCATCGCGTGGCGGACGATCTCCTCCACCTTGGCGCGCTCGCCCGGAGCGATCTCCAGGACGATTTCGTCGTGGACCTGGAGCAGCATGCGGGAGTCGAGCTTCGCCTCCGTCAGTGCGCGGTGCACGTTCAGCATGGCGATCTTGACGATGTCCGCTGCCGTGCCCTGGATGGGCGCGTTCAGGGCCATCCGCTCGGCCATCTCACGGCGCTGGCGGTTGTCGCTGTTGAGGTCGGGGAGATACCGGCGGCGGCCCAGCATCGTCTCCGTGTAGCCCGTCGCGCGGGCCTCGTCGACGGCTCGGCGCAGGTAGTCGCGCACGCCGCCGAACCGCTCGAAGTACGTGTCCATCAGCGCACGGGCCTCGCCGGCCTCGATGTTCAGCTGCTGGGAGAGGCCGAACGCGGAGAGGCCGTACGCGAGGCCGTACGACATGGCCTTGATCTTGCGGCGCATCTCGGCGTCGACGGCGGAGCCCTCCACGCCGAACACCTGGGACGCCACGGTCGTGTGCAGGTCCTCACCCGACGCGAACGCCTCAAGGAGGCCCTCGTCCTCGGAGAGGTGGGCCATCACGCGCAGTTCGATCTGGCTGTAGTCCGCGGTCATCAGGGACTCGAAGCCCTCGCCGACCACGAAGCCGCGGCGGATCGCCCGGCCCTCGTCCGTGCGGACCGGGATGTTCTGCAGGTTCGGTTCGGTGGAGGACAGGCGGCCCGTCGCCGCGACCGTCTGGTTGAACGTGGTGTGGATGCGGCCGTCCGCGGCGATCGCCTTGATCAGGCCCTCGACCGTGACGCGCAGCTTCGCCTGCTCGCGGTGGCGCAGCATGATGACCGGCAGTTCGTTCTCGGTCTGGGCCGCGAGCCAGGCCAGGGCGTCCGCGTCCGTGGTGTAGCCGGTCTTGGTCTTCTTCGTCTTGGGGAGGTTCAGCTCGCCGAAGAGGACTTCCTGGAGCTGCTTGGGCGAGCCGAGGTTGAACTCGTGGCCCGCCGCCTCGTGCGCCTCCTTCACCGCCTGCTGCACCGCGCCCGCGAACTGCTGCTCCATCGCCTCCAGATGGGCGCGGTCCGCCGCGATGCCGTGCCGCTCCAGGCGGGCCAGGAGGGTGGACGTCGGCAGTTCGATGTCCGTCAGGAGATCGCCCGCGCCGACCTCCTTCAGCTTCTCGCCGAAGGCCGTGCCCAGGTCGAGGATCGTGCGGGCCTGCGACATCAGCGCGTCGGCCTCGGCCCGGTCGTCCTCTTCCTCCGTACCGAAGGCGAGCTGTCCTTCGGGCGCCGAAGCGGGGGCCAGCTCACGGCCCAGGTACTCCAGGGACAGGGCGTCCAGGGCGAAGGAGCGGCGGCCCGGCTTGACCAGGTACGCGGCGAGCGCCGTGTCCATGCCGACGCCGTCCACGGTCCAGCCGTGCTCCGGGAAGACCCGCATCGTGGCCTTGGCGTTGTGCAGGACCTTGGGCTTCTTCGGGTCGGCGATCCAGGCCGCGAAAGCGTTCTCGTCGGCCTCGTCAAGGCGGGACGGGTCGAACCAGGCCGCGGCTCCCCCGGCCGCCGCGAGGGCCACCTCGGTCACCGAGCCCGTGCCGAGCTGCCAGGTGTCGACCGTGGCCACGCCGAGGACGGCCTTGCCGTGCTCGGCGAGCCACGGCGCGAGCTCGCCCGCGCCGAGCACCGAGCCGTCCAGCTCCACACCCGGCTCGGCCGGGGTCTCCTCGGCCTCCTCCGCCCCGGGGTCGACGGCCAGGAGGCGCTCGCGCAGCGAGGGGTTGCGGATCTCCAGGGTGTCCAGGACGAGGGCGAGGGCCGTGCGGTCGTACGGAGCGCGCTCCAGGTCGGTGACCACCTTGGGGAGCTCGACGTCGCGCACCATCTCCGTGAGGCGGCGGTTGAGCTTCACCGCGTCCAGGTGGTCGCGGAAGCTCTGCCCGGCCTTGCCCTTGACCTCTTCGGCGCGCTCGACGAGGTCCGCGAAGGAGCCGAACTGGTTGATCCACTTCGCGGCGGTCTTCTCGCCGACGCCGGGGATGCCGGGGAGGTTGTCCGACGGGTCGCCGCGCAGAGCCGCGAAGTCGGGATACTGGCTGGGTGTGAGGCCGTACTTCTCCTCGACCTTGTCCGGTGTGAAGCGCGTCAGCTCGGAGACGCCCTTCGTGGGATACAGCACCGTCACGTGGTCGGTGATCAGCTGGAACGAGTCGCGGTCGCCGGTGACGATCAGGACGTCGAAGCCGGCCTCCTCAGCCTGGGTGGCGAGCGTGGCGATGACGTCGTCCGCCTCGAAGCCGTCCACCGCGAACCGCACCGCGTTCATCGCGTCGAGCACCTCGCCGATCAGCTCGACCTGCCCCTTGAACTCGTCCGGGGTCTTGGAGCGGTTCGCCTTGTACTCGGGGAACTCCGAGGAGCGCCACGTCTTGCGCGAGACGTCGAAGGCCACCGCGAAGTGCGTGGGCGCCTCGTCGCGCAGGGTGTTCGCCAGCATCGACGCGAAGCCGTAGATCGCGTTCGTCGGCTGGCCCGTCGCGGTCGTGAAGTTCTCCGCGGGCAGCGCGAAGAACGCCCGGTAGGCCAGGGAGTGCCCGTCCATGAGGAGCAGGCGCGGACGCTGCTCGCCACTCGGCTTCGTCGCGGTCTCGGACTTCTTCTTCGCTGCTTTTTCTGCCACGTCCCCGATCCTGTCACGCCCCACTGACACTCAGGCCCAACCCTTACCCGCGGCCGCGCTGTCACTGTCGCGTGGGAGGATCGGAGACGTACCTCACGCACGTGCTCGAAGGAGAGCCGACCATGGCAAGGAAGTCGCCCAAGGGTGATCCGGTCCAGGACGCACCGCAGGTCGCCGAGGTGCAGCACGCCGCGGCGGGTCTTCCCGCCATCGGGCACACGCTGCGCATGGCCCAGCAGCAGATGGGTGTGCGCCGCACGGCGCTGACCCTGCTGCGGGTCAATCAGAAGGACGGCTTCGACTGCCCCGGCTGCGCCTGGCCCGAGCCGGAGCACCGGCACAAGGCGGAGTTCTGCGAGAACGGCGCGAAGGCGGTCGCCGAGGAAGCCACCCTGCGCCGCGTCACCCCCGACTTCTTCGCCGCGCACCCCGTGGCCGACCTCGCGACGCGCAGTGGGTACTGGCTGGGTCAGCAGGGCCGCCTCACCCACCCGATGTATCTGGCGGAGGGCGCCGAGGGCTACGAACCCGTCTCCTGGGAGCGGGCCTTCGACATCATCGGCGAGGAACTGGCCGCCCTGGACAGCCCGGACGAGTCCGTCTACTACACCTCGGGCCGCACCAGCAACGAAGCGGCGTTCCTGTACCAACTGTTCGCCCGCGAGCTGGGCACGAACAATCTGCCCGACTGTTCGAACATGTGCCATGAGTCGTCCGGCTCCGCCCTCACGGAGACCATCGGGATCGGCAAGGGCAGCGTCCTCCTCGAGGACCTGTACAAGTCGGATCTGATCATCGTCGCGGGGCAGAACCCGGGCACGAACCATCCGCGCATGCTCTCCGCCCTGGAGCAGGCGAAGAACAACGGCGCGAAGATCATCACGGTCAATCCGCTGCCCGAGGCGGGCCTGGAGCGCTTCAAGAACCCGCAGACCCCGGTGGGCATGCTCAAGGGCACCGCCCTCACCGACCTCTTCCTGCAGATCCGCCTCGGCGGCGACCAGGCCCTGTTCCGTCTCCTCAACAAGCTCATCCTCGACACGGACGGCGCGGTCGACGAGGAGTTCGTCCGTGAGCACACCCATGGGTACGAGGAGTTCACCGAGGCCGCGCGCACAGCCGACTGGGACGAGACCCTCGCGGCCACGGGGCTCGAGCGCGAGCGCATCGAGGAAGCCCTCGCCATGGTCCTCGCCTCCAAGCGCACCGTCGTGTGCTGGGCGATGGGCCTGACCCAGCACAAGCACGCCGTGCCGACCATCCGCGAGGTCGTCAACTTCCTTCTGCTGCGCGGCAACATCGGCCGCCCCGGCGCGGGCGTGTGCCCGGTGCGCGGCCACTCGAACGTGCAGGGCGACCGCACGATGGGCATCTTCGAGCGGCCCGCACCGGCCTTCCTCGACGCCCTGGAGAAGGAGTTCGGCTTCGCGCCGCCGCGCGAGCACGGCCTGGACGTCGTCCGCGCGATCAAGGCACTGCGGGACGGCGAGGCGAAGGTGTTCTTCGCGATGGGCGGCAACTTCGTGGCGGCGTCGCCCGACACGGAGGTGACGGAGGCGGCGATGCGCAAGGCGCGCCTGACCGTCCACGTGTCGACGAAGCTGAACCGCTCGCACGCCGTCACGGGCGCGCGGGCGCTGATCCTGCCGACGCTCGGCCGCACCGAGCGGGACCTCCAGGTCGGCCCGAACGGGAAAAGCACAGAGCAGTTCGTGACCGTCGAGGACTCCATGGGCATGGTGCACGCCTCGCGCGGCCGTCTGGAGCCCGCGAGCCCGCAGCTGCTCTCCGAGCCGGCCATCGTGTGCCGCCTCGCCCGCCGCGTCCTCGGCCCCGGATCGGCCACGCCCTGGGAGGAGTTCGAGAAGGACTACGCCACGGTGCGCGACCGCATCGCGCGCGTGATCCCCGGCTTCGAGGACTTCAACGCCAGGGTGGCCGACCCCGCGGGCTTCGCCCTGCCGCACGCCCCGCGCGACGAGCGCCGCTTCCCCACGGCCACCGGCAAGGCCAACTTCACCGCGGCCCCTGTCGAGTTCCCCGCCCTGCCGAAGGGGCGTCTTCTGCTGCAGACGCTGCGCTCGCACGACCAGTACAACACCACGATCTACGGCCTCGACGACCGCTATCGGGGCATCAAGAACGGCCGCAGGGTCGTCCTGGTCAACCCCGACGACGCCCGCGAGCTGAGCCTCGCCGAAGGGTCGTACGCCGACCTCGTCAGCGAGTGGAAGGACGGCGTCGAGCGGCGCGCGCCCGGCTTCAGGATCGTGCACTATCCGACGGCCCGGGGCTGCGCGGCGGCGTACTACCCGGAGACGAACGTCCTGATCCCGCTGGACGCGACGGCCGACACGAGCAACACCCCCGCCAGCAAGTCTGTCGTCGTCCGCCTGGAACAATCGGGAACCGACTGAGCGTTCGCTCAGCGACAGGTGAGGACGACGGACGGAGCAGGGCCCCATGGGCGAGCAGCACAGCGTGAAGTTCCCGCAAGAGGTCATCGACGAGTACGCGGCGCTCGGCGTTGACCTGCCCGCCCTCTTCTCCGCGGGCGACCTCGGCACCCGTATGGGCGTCCAGATCGTCGAGGCCTCCGCGGACCGTGTCGTCGGCACCATGCCGGTCGAGGGCAACACCCAGCCGTACGGCCTGCTGCACGGCGGCGCGTCCGCCGTGCTCGCCGAGACCCTCGGCTCGGTCGGCTCGATGCTGCACGGCGGGAGCAAGAAGCTCGCCGTCGGCGTCGACCTGAACTGCACGCACCACCGGGGCGCGCGTTCGGGCCTGGTCACCGGCGTGGCGACGCCCGTGCACCGGGGCCGCTCGACGGCGACGTACGAGATCGTCATCACCGATGAGCAGGACAAGCGGGTGTGCACCGCGCGGCTGACCTGCCTGCTGCGCGACGTGGAGCCCAACGGCTCCGCCGGATAAGGCGGTTGAGGGCGGGCGCACCCCACCACGGACCGGGCTCGCCCCACACCGACCCGGCCCCGCCCACGCATTGTCGGAGCGTGGGGCCCCGGTCTAGCGTCCTTGCATGAGGCACCGGAAACCGCTCTGTGCGCTCGCCTTCGCCACCCTCCTCGCCGCCACCGGATGCGGGAGCTCCCCTTCCGCCGACTCTCCCGAGCCCTCCCCCACCACCACATCGCCCGAGGACCTCTGCACGGCCCTGATCACCAAATGGGGACGGCAGATCTACGACTCGGGCAAGGAGACCTACGGCGACTACCAGTCGATGGGCCTCTCCAACGGGCAGTACATGATCCTTCGGGACACCCTCGACCTGGCCCGCGCCGAGCGCGGGCGCCAAGGAGCCGACGCCGGGCGGAAGTTGATCGCCCGGGAGGCCCGCGAGCGGTGCGAGAAGCGCTACCGCCACGGTGAGCCGAGCGGCGGGCCGTGGGTGTGAACGCCATCGGCCCCATCGAGCCCGGCGACAACACCTACGAAGCCGAGGCCGACGCCAACGCCGCGGACCAGGTCGTCGGACGCGCCCCGCGGCCCCGCCCGCTTCTCACCCGTCACCGCCGCACCGCCCTGGCCCTGGCCACGGCCGCGGCCGTCGGGGCCACCGGACTCACCCTCTACCTGACCCGCCCCCGGCCCCCGGCACCCCCGCCGCCGCTCTATCCGTCGCAGACCGTGTCTGTGGCGTACCGGGGCGAGATGACGCACCCGAAGGCCGGCGATCGCACGTTCAGCTTCACCGTCAGCGTCAGCCAGGACTCGGGGCCGCCGGTGTCCGTCAGACGGATCGCCCAGCCGACAACAGCACTTTCGGTCGCCGTCACCCCTCTTACCCCATTCACGGTGAAAACCGGAAGCCCTCGTACAGCACGAATCACGATGCACATTCGCGAATGTGGAAATGTGCAGCGGAATGCCGGACTCCCTTTCCTGATCGTAACACTGCGTAATGTGCGCGCAATGCAGATACAGAGCTTCATCCTCGGCTCGGCGTACGCAAAAGATCTTTCCGAGGCCCTGACAGCCGCATGCCCTCCGAACACTGATGTCATGAGTGAAACACCCTGACAGTCCTGCAAGTTCTCAGCATGCGGGATGCGCCGAAGATGGCGCATTACGCCCCAACCACCCCTCGAGTTCCAGCTCGGAATACTCCGTGGCATAACAAGAGCGTCACACCTTTGCCCGGACTACTCCACCAGGAACAAAGCGCCCCTTAGAGTCACGGCCAGTCACCGCGCCCACCGGATTCCTGTCAGTTCGGTTTCTGCGCTCGACTCGGCCACCCAACAGGGCACGGCCGTGCCAGGGGAAAGGACTGATCGTGCGTCAACGTTCGCTCATAGCCATCACCGCTGCACTCACCGCGGGGGCACTCACCCTCACCGCCTGTGGCTCACGCGACGACAAGGACAAGGACGATGCCGGGGGCGGCGGCACCACCGTGGTCATCGGCGTCGACGCGCCGCTGACCGGCGACCTGTCCGCGCTGGGCCTCGGCATCCGCAACTCCGTGGATCTCGCCGCCAAGCAGGCCAACGAGAAAAAGTACGTCGACGGCATCACCTTCAAGGTGGAGTCCGCCGACGACCAGGGACAGCCCGCGTCGGGCCAGACCAACGCGACCAAGTTCGTCGCGAACAAGGAAATCCTCGGCGCCGTCGGCCCCCTGAACTCCTCCGTCGGCGAGTCGATGCAGAAGGTCTTCGACGACGCGAAGCTCGTCCAGGTCTCCCCCGCCAACACCAACCCGGCCATGACCCAGGGCCAGGACTGGAACGGCGGCAAGAAGGTCCGCCCGTACAAGGCCTACTTCCGTACCGCCACCACGGACGCCATCCAGGGCCCGTTCGCCGCGCAGTACCTGTTCAACAAGGCGAAGAAGAAGAAGGTCTTCGTCGTCGACGACAAGAAGACCTACGGTGCCGGCCTGGCCGCCACCTTCAAGGGCGAGTTCACCAAGCTCGGCGGCAAGGTCGCAGGCACCGAGCACGTGAACCCGGACACCAAGGACTTCGGCGCCGTCGCCACGAAGATCAAGAACTCCGACGCGGACGTCGTCTACTACGGCGGCGAGTACCCCGCCGCAGGACCGCTCAGCAAGCAGATGAAGAAGGCAGGTGCCAAGATCCCGCTCGTCGGCGGTGACGGCATCTACAGCGCCGACTTCGTCAAGCTCGCAGGCGCGGAGGGCAAGGGCGACTTCGCCACCTCCGTCGGCCAGCCCGTCGAGGAACTGCCGTCCGCCAAGGAGTTCATCGCGAACTACAAGAAGGCCGGCTACAAGGAGGCCTACGAGGCCTACGGCGGCTACTCGTACGACTCGGCCTGGGCGATCATCGAAGCAGTCAAGAAGGTCGTCGACGCCAACGACGGCAAGGTGCCCGACGACGCGCGCGCCAAGATCGTCGAGGCCATGCAGGGCGTCTCGTTCGACGGTGTGACCGGCAAGGTCTCCTTCGACAAGTACGGCGACGCCACCAACAAGCAACTCACCGTGTACCAGGTGAAGTCCACCGAGGACCCGGCCAAGGGCTGGAAGCCGGTCGAATCCGGCACGTTCACCGGCTGATCAACCCCGCAGCCCACGACACCCCCGCGCGGGGCGCTGCTCCTGACAG
>NZ_JBHTSF010000168.1:0-18267 GCF_042795295.1 Streptomyces sp. NPDC056486 | reverse complement strand
GCGCCTCATGTGACTGGACATCAGGATCAGGACGTGTGGGGGCAGTTGCCCCGGTACTCCTCGATCGTGAGGCTCGGCTTCGGCAGCGGGCAGAGGAATTGCTCGAAGCGGGTGTCGTTGTCGATGAACCGCTTCAGCCAGGAAATGCTGTACTTCGCGATCGTCGTGTTGGACGAGTTCGGTGTGAAGTGGGTGGCGCCGTTGAGCTCCAGGTACGCCTTGTCCAGGGAGCTCGGCAATGACTGGTAGAACGGCTCGGAGTGGGTGGCGACGGGGGCGACGGTGTCACCGTCCGCGCCGACGACGAGAGTCGGCGTCTTCAGCTCGGGCCAGGTCGTGTCGAGGTTCCAGCCGGTCAGCGGGATCGCCGCCTTCAGGGACGTACGGCTCTTGGCGGCCTCCAGGGTGCCGCCACCGCCCATCGAGTGCCCCATCACGCCGAGCCGGGAGGCGTCGACGCGGCTCCGCACCGAGCTCGTCTTCGTCAAGTAGTCGAGCGCGGAGAGAAGTTGGCGCCCTCGACTGTCAGGCTGGTCGAGCGTGGTGAGGGTGTCGATGGTGAAGACCACGAAGCCCTGGGACGCGAGCCGCGGACCGAGCCAGGCGATGCTCGACTGGTACGCGGTGAAGCCCGGGGAGATGACGACCGCGCCGAAGGTGCCGTCGGCGGTGGATGTGGGGTAGTAGACGGTGCCGCCGCCGAAGCCGGACACGCTCAGCGAGGAGACGCTGGTCTGCGAGACGGCGTAGGAGCCGCGCGTGGCCTCGATGCTGGAGACGGTCGGCGCGGGGCCACGCTCGTACGGGTTGTCGGCGGCGGCCTGGGCGCCCGGTGCGAGACCGGTGCCGAGGAGGCCGGCGGTGGCGACCGCGGCGGCCAGAGCTGCCCGCACCACAGGGCGGGAGAAGACGTGCAGGCGCACGGAGGGGTCCTCTCTGTCGTGGCGGGGCCACACAGGAGGCAGGAGATACGCCCCGGTGGAGACCGCCGTGTTGGTTGGCGGTCCCCACCGTGGCGGTGTTGACGGGGTGTCGACATCGGCGAAATCACCGGTGTCGTGGAGATGTCGGCCCCGTCATCCCCGTCACTCCGCCATCCCCATCCCCGTCATCCCCGTCATCCGCGCAGAGGTCCCTCGCAGGTGTAGTCCGACGTTCCGGCGCGTCCGCCGGTCCAGATGTCCACCTCGCCGAAGGTGCAGTTCATGTCGGCGAGGTTGTTGTCGCCGCCCGATGCCCGGTCGAGGATGAAGTAGTCGACGGTCTCGGACATGTCCTTGAAGACGCGATCGGGGCTGGCCGCGTCGCTGAGGTTCGCGGTGATCCGGCCGGTGCACAGGAACCGCGGGCGTGCGGGCGCGTTGACGGAGCGGCAGTCGGGTGTGCTGCCGGTCGTCGCGGTGAACGAGGAGCGGACCTGGTCGGCCGTGCTGTCGCGCAGCCGGTCGAGAGGGACGTACTTGGTGTCGGGGACGAACAGGTCGTCGACGTGCGCGATCTGCTTGTCGAGGAAGGAGTCGTAGGCGCTCTGCAGCCCGGCGTCCCGGCTCAGGCGGTCGCGCCACGCGTCGAAAGCGCCCGGGTCGTCGGAACGCAGGTAGCGGTACATCTCCTTGACCAGCGCGGGGCGTTCGGTCCACAGGAACTCGAAGAACGTGCCCGCGTAGTCGTAGAAGCGGAAGCCGTCCCCGTCGTAGGTGGCGTGCAGCAGCTGGTTCACGGTCATGCGTGGCCCGCCGCCCGCGGTGTCATCGATGACGCCCTGGACCAGGGACTTGCGGACCTTGATGCCGTCGTCGCGCGTGGCACCGTCGAAGAACTCCGCCGTGCCCTCGTCCATCGCGGTCGTCCGGTCGCCCTCGTACCAGCGTCCCTCACCGAAGAAGCCGGGCACCGCCCAGCGGCCGTTGAGGTAGTGCGTGTACTCGTGGCGGAAGAGTTCCTCGAGCGTCAGCGTGGAGTCCTGGGGGACGCGCCGCTGGTAGGTGTAGAAGGTCGCGCCCTTCTCGATGTAGACACCGCCGTTCTCGGTGCCCATGCCGGTGAGCAGCGGATGGAAGTTCTCGTAGTCGGCGCGCGAGGCGTACAGGACGGTGTTCAAGGTGGTGTTGGGGTCGCCGCCGAGGGGCTCCTGAGTGCCGACGACGCGGTGGAACTGCGCCTTGACCTGCTTGCTCGCGTAGTAGAGCTGGTCGACGGTGTCGCGATCCAGGGCGGTACGCACCTTCATGCCACCCTCGTCGTACGCGTACGTCTGCGGGAAGAGGCGGCGCTCGATGTCGTCCCTGCACACCTTGTACGGCTTGCAGGCGTCGAACTCGATCAGCCAGGTGACGGCCTTCGCCCATGGAGCGCTGCCGTCGCCGAAGGTGCGGGCGATGGTGTCAAGGAGCGGGCCGAGCCCGGCGACGATCTCGGTGCGCAGGGCGTCGATCTGACCCATCCGGCCGTACTCGCTCACCGCGTCACGCACCACCCAGGCATTGGGCTTGCCCTTGAGATGCGCGTACCCGCCGAACGCCTTGAAGGCGGCGCGGTAGGAGGCGTCGGCGGCCACGGCCGCGCGGAATGCGGTGTCCTGGTTGCCGGGGTAGATCCCGAGGTAGTTCAGGGAGAGCGCGGCGAGGGCGGCACCGGCCCAACTGGCGTCCTGGGCGGTGTCGGGGTGGGCGGCATCCATGGTGGCCAGGACCCTCTTGACGAGCGGGAGTTGGTGCTGGCGCAGTCCCGTCGCACTGGCCGCGGTCAGCGCCTCGCGGAGCGTCTCGGCGTTGGAGCGGGTGACGTCGAAGGCGCGGGCGGCCGTGCCGAAGGCATCCACGGCCCGTCGCATGGCGGCCAAGGTCGTCGGGTCGTTGATGTCGACCTCGTCGTGCGAGAAGCCCTGGTAGGAGACGGCATGCAAGTACGTGAACATCTCAAGGAGGTGGCTGCCGTTGGTGCCGTCGTGGGATGCGGCGAGCTGGGTGACCCGCTGGGACACGGCTTGGATGTGCGCACGCGACATGACGGGGGCGAGGCGCTGGTCCCAGGTCCAGACGAGACCGCGCAGACAGCCGTCGGCGGTGACGGCGGGATCGGCGAGGAAGTCGACGAACTGCGCGGGCGACAGGCCCTTGACGCCGTCGAGCGTGCACGGCACCGACGCCTTGCCGACGGTGGCGCGGGGCACATCGGCCGCGGCCTTCGCCTTGTCCTTCGCCTTGCCAGTACGGGGGCCGGGTACGCGGCCGTCGGTCAGGCCACTGGGGGCGGGGAGCTTCGGGGCGGCGGACGTCGGGGCTTTGGCGCGGCGGTCGACCCGGTCGAACAGACTCGGTGCCTCAGGGCCCGGCGCGGCGGGGGAGATGGTGGCCGGACGCGGGGTCGAAGCGGCGGCGTCCGCGCTGACGGCGGGTGCGGCCGTGGCGCACAGGGTCACGGATATCGCCGCGGCGACCACGGATCTGCGCAGGGTTCGGGGTTGGTGCACGACAGGCTCCTGGTGTGTGGGAGGTGAGGCAAGCAGGGCCGTGCGCACGGCGCGGGGGCCTACGGCAGCAACTGCCGTGGAGCAGAGGGCACTTGAAGAGCGAGGGCCGCGCCATGTGATGCGTAACGTAGTAATGTGAAATGGTACTGACAACCCCTCAGGCGCCAGGACGATTCGCAACTCCCTTTCTGCCCAACCTTGTTCACCCTGCCCCCGCCCAGCCTGACGGCGCACCAGATTCTGGGGCGAGAACAATGTGACCTTGTACGCTGGTGAACCACTCGGGGCGGGCGCGCGGGCCACGACCTGCGGGGCCACGAAGGGATCACCACCATGGGCCACCTCCCACAGCGCACCCTCGTCACTCCCCGGGAGCGACTGCGTGATCAGGTCGCCCACCATCTGCGGGCCGCGCTGATATCCGGCGAACTCAGGCCCGGCGAGGTCTACTCGGCGCCCGTCCTGGCCGAGGACTTCGGGATCTCCGCGACACCGGTGCGCGAGGCGATGCTCGATCTGGCCCGCGAGGGCCTGGTGGAGCCGGTCCGCAACAAGGGCTTCCGTGTCACCGAGGTCAACGAACGCGATCTCGACCAGTACACCGAGATCCGCACCCTCATCGAAGTCCCCGTGATCGGGCGCGTCACCCGGTCCGCGTCGCGGGCGGACCTTGAGCAGCTCCGCCCCGTGGCCGATGAGATCGTGCGCGCGGCCCGCGACCACGACCTCATCGGCTATCTGGAGGCCGACCGGCAGTTCCACCTCTCCCTGCTCGCGCTCGGCGGCAACGACCGGCTCGTCGAGACCGTCGGCGACCTGCGCAAGCGCTCCCGCCTGTACGGACTGACGGCGCTCGACGAGCGCGGCCGGCTGATCCCGTCGGCGCAGGAGCACATCGAACTCCTCGACCTGATGGTGGCGGGCGACGCCGAAGGTGCGGAACAGTGCATGACCCGGCATCTCGGACATGTGCGCTCACTGTGGGCGCGGGGCGCCAAGGAGTAGGACTCCATCGGACCTACGGACCTACGGACCTACGGACCTGCTCGAGGACCTACTCGCGGGTTCGTTTGATTCTTCAACGCATTGCGCGATTCATTGACGCGGACCGTTCACATCTTTATGGTCGCCTGACCTTCCCGGCGACCCCGCAACGGAGCACAATGAGGTCCCTCCCCCGCACGGTCCGGTTCATCGCACCCTTCCTCGTGGGTGTGCTTGCGGCGGCCGTTCCCCCCACAGCGGCGGCCGACAACACGACCCCGCGTACCGAAGAGCCGACGGCGCCCGCATCCTCCCCCGGTGATGGCTGGACGATGACGTCGACCCGCATCGACGCGAAGGACACGTACCACGCCTTCGTCGGCAACGGCTATCTCGGCCAGCGCGTCGCACCCAACGGAACCGGCTACTCCGACTCCGGCGACGCCAAGACCGGATGGCCGCTGTTCACCCCCCGCTACGACGGTTCCTTCGTCTCCGGGCTCTACGCGCACAACAAGGACACCACCGAGAACCGTCAGGTCGCCGCCGCCCTGCCCACCTGGACCCCCCTCACGGTGTCCACCGGCGGACCCGCATCCAAGACGTTCACCTCCAAGACGTCGGCCGCCCGGATCTCGCAGTACCGGCAGAGCCTCGACCTGCGCCGCGGCCTGGTGCGCACCAAGCTCACCTGGACGGCGGCCGACGGCCGGGCCACCGATCTCGTCTACGACGTCCTCGCGGACCGCACCGACCCCCACGTCGGCGCGGTACGACTGCGCATGACCCCGCACTGGAACGGCAACGCGAAGGTCACGGACCGCATCGACGGACGCGGTGCGCGGCGCATGACGGCCACCGGCGGCGGCGCCCGCTCCGGAGGGCAGACCATGACCGTGGGGTTCCGCACGGACGGTACGAAGACCGAAGGTGCGGTCGCGTCGACACTCCGCGCCGGGCAAGGCGTACGTACAGGAAATGAACAAACCTCAGCTCGTGCCCGTAAGTTGAGTGCCCATCAGTCCGTCGGACTCCCCGTTCGATCCGGCCGGACCTACGAGCTCACCAAGTACGTCGGCGTCGACACCGCGCTGACCTCCCGCTCTCCCGAGCGCGACGCTGTGGCGGCCTCGCAGCGGGCGGCCGGGCACGGCTGGGACGCCCTGTTCACCGGGCACGCCGCCGCCTGGCGCAAGCTGTGGCGCAGTGACATCGAGGTGCCCCGACAGAGCGACCAGGGCAACCAGGGCGACCTCCAGTCGTGGGTCCGGTCCGCGCAGTACGGACTCCTTTCCAGCACCCGCACCGGCTCGGCCAACAGCATCTCCCCCACCGGTCTGAGCAGTGACAACTACGCCGGGCTCGTCTTCTGGGACGCGGAGACCTGGATGTACCCGGCGCTGCTCGCGGCCCACCCCGACCTCGCCAAGTCCGTGGTGGAGTACCGCTACCGCACCCGGGACGCCGCCCGCGCCAACGCGAAGAAGCTCGGCCACCAGGGGCTCTTCTATCCCTGGACCAGCGCGGGCAAGGGTGATCTCACGTCCGAGTGCCACAGCGTCGACCCGCCGCACTGCCGCACCCAGAACCACCTGCAGAGCGATGTCGCCCTGGCCGCCTGGCAGTACTACCTCGCGACCAAGGACACCCACTGGCTGCGCACCCGCGGCTGGCCGGTGATCCGAGGGATCGCCGAGTTCTGGGCCGACCGCGCCACGCGCAACACCGACGGCAGCTACTCCATCAAGGACGTCGCAGGGCCTGACGAGTACAGCAACGGCGTCGACGACGGCGTCTTCACCAACGCGGGCGCCGCCACCACCCTGCGCACCGCCGCCCGCGCCGCGAAGACCCTCGGCGAGGACGCCCCGGCCAACTGGGGCACCGTCGCCGACAAGCTGCGCATCCCCTTCGACAAGAAGAAGCAGGTCTTCCAGCAGTACGACGGCTACAAGGGCTCGGTCATCAAGCAGGCGGACACCGTGCTCCTGATGTACCCGCTGGAGTGGCCGATGTCGAAGAAGGCCGCCACCAACACCCTCGACTACTACGCGGCCCGCACCGACCCCGACGGCCCCGCCATGACCGACTCGGTGCACGCCATCGACGCCGCCGCCATCGATGAGCCCGGCTGCTCCGCGTACACCTACCTGGAGCGTTCCATCCGGCCCTTCGTCCGCGGCCCGTTCAACCTCTTCTCCGAGGCGCGCGGCGACAAGGCGGGGGCCACCGACCCGCTGTCGGGCTCCCCCGCGCAGAACTTCACGACCGGCCAGGGCGGCTTCCTCCAGGTCTTCACCAACGGCCTGACCGGGCAGCGGCTGCGCGAGAACAGCGTGCACCTCGACCCGATGCTGCCGCCGCAACTGTCCCAGGGTGTGAAGCTCAACGGGCAGCACTGGCAGGGCCGTACGTACGACATCGCCATCGGCGCGCATGGGACCACCGTGCGTCTCACCCACGGCGAGCCCTTCGAGATCGAGACCCCGCAGGGGAAGCAGATCGTCAGCCAGGGCGCACCCGCCCACATCAAGACCCGCCGCCCTGACCTCGAACCCACGGACAACCTCGCCAGGTGCCGCACGGCGAAGGCGACTTCGGAGCAGCCCGGCCAGTACGCGGGCGCCGCACTCGACGGCAGCACCGCCACCGCCTGGGTCCCCGACGCCGCCCGCGCCACGCTCACCACGGACCTCGGCAAGGTCTCCCGCGTCTCCAAGATCACCCCGCACTGGACGGACGTGAAGCCGACCAAGCACACCGTGCAGACGTCGCCCGACGGGCGGCACTGGAGCAATGCCTCACCGGACGGAGACACGGCAGCCCGCTACGTCCGCGTGAAGTTCACCTCCAAGAGCGCGAAGAAGCCCGCGGGCATCCAGGAGTTGACCGTCAACCGATAGATCACGGCGGGAGCGACGGTGGAGCCATGAAAATTGAGTGCCTCCACCGTCGCTTCCGTTGTTAGCCTGCAGAACGTGGCAGACGAGGCGTACGAGAATCCGAGACTGGCAGCGCTCTACGATCCGCTCGACGCGGACCGCGGCGACCTGGACGTATACGCCGATGTGGCAACGGAGCTGAAAGCACGTCAGGTCCTCGACGTGGGATGCGGCACGGGTACGTTCGCCCTGCTCCTGGCCGGGCGCGGGCTGCGCGTGACCGGCGTCGAACCGGCCGCGGCCTCCCTCGACGTAGCACGGTCCAAGCCGGGCGGCGAGCGCGTGCGGTGGATCCACGGCGACGCGACCGCGCTCCCGGACATGCGGGTGGACCTGGCCACCATGACCGCCAACGTGGCACAGGCCATCGCGGATCCGGAAGCGTGGGAGGGCACCCTGAGCGGTATCCATGCCGCGCTGCGGCCGGGCGGCCATCTCGTCTTCGAGACCCGCGATCCGGCCCGGCGGGCATGGGAGGGATGGAACCGTGCCGCGACCCGCCGCACGGTCGCCGTCGAGGGCGTCGGTGACATCGAGACCTGGGTGGACGTCACCGATGTCAGCCTGCCGCTGGTGTCCTTCCGCCACACCTACGACCTCACCAGGACCGGCGAGACCCTCACATCCGACTCGACCCTGCGCTTCCGCGAGCGCGACGAAGTGACCGCATCGCTCACCGCGAACGGTTACGTGGTGGACGAGATCCGCGATGCCCCGGACCGCCCCGGCATGGAGTTCGTCTTCTTCGCCCGCCGCCCGGAACCCGGCGAGCAGATCAGCGCAGGGTCATCCGGTACGTCAGCGGCGAACGACCGGTGATCAGGACCCGGACGCCGTCCGGTTCGAGGGAGCCGTTCATCCAGGTGTAGCGCTCCCCCGGCTCGACCACGGGAGGCTGCTTGCCACCCTTGCCGTTCCCGGGGCCGAAGGTGATCCGGTCGTCGCCGACCATATAGCTCGCCTCGCCGCTGACGAGCTGGTAGGTGTCATCGGCCCCTGCGACCGGCTCCAGGCCATCCCCCGACAGTTCCCCGCCCCGCCGGAAGCACAACTCAAGGGCAAGAGGCACCGCGGACTCCGACACCTCGAAGGACAGCTCCCAACCGCCCTCATCCGTCTCGCGCACCAGGATCTCGGTGCGCAGAGCCCGGTACTCCTTGGGCCGGTGCGGGAAGTCCATCGCCGACCAGAAGCGTCCGTCGTCGGTGAGCGGATAGAGCCCGTCCCTGCGTCGGTGGCGCCGCGGCAGCGGTTGGTGGAACCCCGCCCGGACCTCCGCGTGCAGCCGCCATGCGTCGCCCTGCCGCTCAAGGCCATCGGACCTGAAGGGGCCGAGCGAGAAGAACTGCGGGGCGAGCCGGAGCGAGTCGAGGATCGCGGCACCCTTGCGCATCTTGAAGAACGTGGGGTTGGTGGAGAGCCCCGACGAAATGGCATGCACCTCGGGCAGGTCCGTGCCGCCGAAGACGCTCGCCGTCCGCTCGCCGCGACGCACGCGCACCAGGCGGCAGCTGTCGTCGTGGTGCTCGAAGTCGGTCGGCAGCGCCTTCACCGGCGGCAGCTCACGGGCGAGCTCGGGGCGGTCGAGTACCTCGGCGAGCCGGTCGCCCAGCGGGGTCTCGCCGAAGGTCTGCCCGGCGCCGCGCTCCCGCAGCAGCGCGGCGAGCGCCGCGAACGTACCGTTGCCGTCGCGGATGGCCAACTCCCGGTACTGCAGCCAGAATTCGGGCAGGTAGCGCAGTGTCGCCTGGTCCTGGCGCCGCGAATGGACGGACTCCACTTCGCCGTTGGGCTCGGTGACGTACAGCGAGGCGGTGAGGTTGTCCCGTACGTGTGCGTACAGGTCGCGCCGGTCGTGAAAGCGGGCGATGGTCAGCAGGGCCGGGTTGGTCACCACCGCCGAGTACGTGGGACTGCGCTCGCTGTACTCGCCGCCCGAGAGCTGGTCGATGCCCTCCGCGAGCCAGGCGTCGATGCGCCGGGGGTACGAGGGGTCGGGCCAGCGCCGGTGGATGCGGGAGAGCGCGGAGCACACTAGCCAGCGGTGGTTGGCGGTGTGCACGCCGCCGTTCGCGAGGCCGGGTCCGGCCTTGCGGAGGATGCGCTCGACCGTGGCCCGCAGTTTCACGGTGGCCGGTTCGTCGTCTTTGTCGAGCAGGGCGTAGGCGATGTTGAGGTCGACGATGGAGAAGGCGGTGTCGGGCGGTGAGTGGACGGCGCCCTGGTCCCACAACCCGTCGTCGAACTGCTCGTCGGCGAGCGCGTCCGCGAGTTCTTTCAGCGGACCCAGGAGCGCGCCGTCGTGATGATGCCCCGACGCGGCATGCACATAGACGGAGGTGAGGGTGCGCAGGCTGCGGGCGGCGGCGCGGGCCTTGCCCTGGTCGCGCAGCTCGGTGATGTTGGCGTCGTATCCGTCGAGGACGGCGGCGGCGCGCGCGTCGGCTGCCGTGGTGAGGAAGTCGAGAAAGTCCTCGTCCCACCGGGGCCGTTCGGACCCGGCACCCTCCGCCGCTGCCGCCGTCCGACCGGAGATGCCCCCGACTCCCGCGGCGGTGGCCGTGGCGGAGGTGGCGATGAAGGTTCTGCGGGCTATCACGCTGTCTCCCCATGGGGCATGCGTACGAGGCGTACGTCGATGGCGGTGAGTGCCAGAGCCAGCGGCCCCGGCACGAGGAACGCGAGCGGCAACATCATCCAGGCACACAGCGCGGCTGCCGCCAGGGCGAGCAGGACCAGGGCGCTGCCGCCCACGTCCCGCGCCGAGTCACCGGCGGCGGCGCGCACCGCGGCCCGCCAGTCGCCGATCGATTCGGGGCGGGCGCAGGCGCGCAGACCCACGATCACGGCGCACGCTCCGATCGCCGCAGCCGTCACGGCGAAGACACGGGCACCCGGAAGACCCGCCCCCGCAAGCGCCAGATCCGCCGCGAACAGCAGCACCCCGGCGAGGGCTACCGCGCCTGCGACGAGGTCACCGGAACGGAACCGTTCACGCAGCAGCGCCACGTACCGCCCCGCCGTGACGGGCTTGTCGTCCCTGGTGCCGCGCACGAGGGCGCAGGCGGTGGAGAGCGCCGCCGGAGCGGTGATCAGCGGCAGACAGGCGAGCGCCGTGACCACGCCGAGGGCAAGGACATCGGCGAACAGGGTCATCCGCGGCCCGAATATCTCGCCCGTCTCGCGGGTCCGGGCGCTCATCCCTTGACTCCGGAGTTGGCCATGCCCTCGACCAGGAAGCGCTGGGAGGCGAGGAAGAACAGCACGATCGGCAGGAGCGCGATCACCGACATGGCGAACATCGGGCCGAACGCCGACTGGCTGGAGGCGTCCACGAACGACCGCAGCGCGAGGGTCAGCGTGAACTTCTCCGGTGAGAAGAGATAGATCAGCTGGGTGAAGAAGTCGTTCCAGGTCCAGATGAAGGTGAAGATCGCGGTGGTGATCAGCGCGGGCCTGGTGAGCGGCAGGACGACCAGGAAGAAGCTCCTGAACGGGCCGCAGCCGTCGATCCTGGCTGCTTCCTCCAGCTCGCGCGGCAGGCCGCGCATGAACTGCACGATGAGGAAGACGAAGAAGGCCTCGGTGGCCAGGAACTTCGGCAGGATCAGCGGCCAGTAGGTGTTCACCATGCCGAGCTGGTTGAAGATGATGTACTGCGGGATCAGGACCGCGTGGTGCGGCAGCATGATCGTCGCGATCATGAAGGCGAAGAGCGGCCCACGGAAGCGGAAGCGCAGCCGGGCGAACGCGTACGCCGCGAGAGAGCAGCTCAGTACGTTGCCGATGACCGCGCCGCCCGCGATCAGCAGGGAGTTGGAGAGCAGCCGTCCGACGGACACGTCGTCCACGCCGTCGAGGGCGGTCGTGTAGTTCGACCACTCCAGCTTGCTCGGCAGCAGGTTCAGGCTCGCGATCACCTCGTCGGCGGGCTTGAGCGACGTGGCGACGAGCCAGGCCAGCGGATACAGCATCACCAGGAGCGCGGCCAGGCATCCGGCGTGCAGTGCGACACGGCGCCAGGGAAAGGACCGTCGGCCCGCGGTGGTGGCAGTGGTGGTGGTCATCGCTCCCCCTCGTTCGCGTAGAAGACCCAGGAGCGCGAGGTGCGGAAGAGCACCGCGGTCACGGCTCCGATGGCGATCAGCAGGACCCAGGCCATGGCGGAGGCGTAGCCCATGTGGGAGGCGACGAAGCCGCGGTCGTAGAGGTAGAGCGTGTAGAAGAGGGTGGAGTCGGCGGGTCCGCCCTTGCCGCCGCTGACCGCGAAGGCGGGGGTGAAGACCTGAAAGGCCTGGATGGTCTGGAGCACCAGGTTGAAGAAGAGCACCGGCGACAGCATGGGCAGCGTGATGGAGATGAACTGCCGCTTGCGGCTCGCTCCGTCCACCGCCGCGGCTTCGTAGAGCTCGGTGGGGATCTGCTGCAGACCAGCGAGGAAGATCACCATGGGGGCGCCGAACTGCCAGACCGTCAGGAGCGCCACGGCGAACAGTGCCCAGCCGGGCTTGTTGACCCAGCCGCCGGTGTGGATGCCGATGTCCGAGAGGAGGTTGTCGACGGTGCCGCCGTCGTTGAACACCGCCCGCCACACCAGCGCGATCGACATGGAGGCGCCGAGCAGCGAAGGGGCGTAGAAGGCGGAGCGGTAGAAGGACCTGCCGCGCCTCATGGACTTCAGGGCGAGCGCGACGGCGAGCGCGAGCGCCAGTTGCAGCGGCACGGCGATCACGACGTACGTCAAGGTCGCGCCGACCGAGCGCCAGTAGCGCGGGTCCTCGGTGAACATCTGGACGTAGTTGCGCAGTCCCACCCAGCGCGGGGCGTTGAACAGGTCGTAGTCGGTGAAGGACAGATACAGCGAGACGGCCATCGGCAGGAGCGTCAGGACGACGGCGCCGAGCACCCAGGGCGAGAGGAACACCCAGGCGGCACCCTCCCGCCGGAGCCTGCCGCGCTGCCGCGGCGGTGGCTCGGGGCTCTTCGCGCGAGCGGCCTTCGCGGGTATGTCGGTGGTGGTCATGACCTCAGCTCCGCCTTCGCCTCGGTGATGAAGTCCTCCGCGGCCTCGCGGGGTGTCATCTGCTCGAACGACACCTGGTCGTAGTCACGCTGGAAGGTGGTCTGCAGGGAGTTGTCGCCGGTGGGCGGGGCCTGAGGCGGTGTCTTGAGGGTGCCGTCGACGGAGTCCTGGTAGTCGGCGACGGTCTTGTCGAAGTCCTTGAGGTCGGGACCGAGGACGTCGCGGATCGGCTCGTTGACGGGGATGCCGCGGGAGGCGCCGAGGATCGATGCCGCCTTCTTGTCATTGATCATGAAGTCGATGAACTCGGCTGATTCCTCGGGGTGTTCGGTGGTGGCCGCTGCCCCCATGAACATCGAGGGCTTGAAGTACTGGCCGGGCGTGCCGTCCGCGCCCGACGGCATCGGGGCGAGGGTAAGCCCTGCGCCCACGATCGCCGTGTATCCGCTGGCGGGCGCGTCCCAGTTGAAGTCGGAGATCGCCGTTCCGCGGGCCAGCGGCTGGTTCTCCACCGACCCGTCGAGCTGCGTGGTCTGCTCGGCGGACGACACCGCGCCCTCCCGCCGCAGCTTGTCGGTGAAGGTCCACCAGCGGGTCAGGTCGTCGGCCGTGAACCCGAGTCCGCGGTCCTTCGTGTACAGGTCCTTACCCTGGCCCCGTAGCCACACCTCGAAGCTGTCCTCGCTCTGTCCCGGGTCGAGGGACCCCGGCTTTCCGGACTTCTCCGCCAACTCCCGCATGGCGTCCGCCCAGTCGTCCCAGGTCCAGCCCTTGTGCGGGAGCTTCACCCCGGCTTCCTTCCACTGCTTGGCGTCGTACACGACGGCCTCGGTGCCGCGGCCCTGCGGGATCGCGTACTGGGTGCCGTCGACGACGCCGGTGGCCAGGAGGCCGGGGTCGATCTCGTCGGTGCCCAGGGCCTTTTTCTGCTTTCCGAGGTCGAGGAGGATGCCGCCGGACGCGTACTGGTCGATCTGCCGGTAGTCGAGCTGCATCACATCGGGGGCGTCGCCGCCCGCCGCCTGGGTGGCGAGCTTCTGCTTGTACGCCTCATAGCCGGCGAACGAGGTCTGCACCGTGATCCCGGGGTGCTCCTTCTCGAACAGCGCGACAGCTTCCTGGGTACGGGCCGCCCGGTCGGGGTTGCCCCACCAGGTGTAGCGCAGAACGGTCTTGCCGCCGCCGCTCGATTCGTCCGAGCCGCCGCAGCCGGTGAGCAGCACGCTGAGCGTGAGCACCGCGGCCGTCGCGCAGGACCTCTTTGTCCTGTTTCCGGGCATGCCGATGACACCTCTCCTCTCTGGTTTCTTGACGGTCGCTTCGTCTGAAGGTGGGTGCCTGAAGGTGGGTGGCTACTCGCCGTGGTACGGGAGCGTGGTGCCCGGCAGTTCGTACTCGTCGCGGCGCCCGCACATGCCGTAGCCGCCCCGGCGGGAAGGCCGGCTGTCGTACGAGCCCGATCCCGCGAGGTAGTCGGGGCTGCCGGACTCGAGCGCGTCGAGCTGCGCGCCGGTGCGCTCGGCGGTGGCAAGGGCGCCGGCCCGCCACAGCTCACGCCACGTGGGGACCTTGTCCTTCACGAGGCGGGCCGCTGTCTGCTGGAACTCCAGGTAGGGGGCGTTGTCCCCGGCTTCGAGCGCATCGCGCAGCGGCAGATACCCCTCGACGGCCAGGTCACGGCGTTTGCGGGCGGCGGCTTCCGCCTCCGGCCCTTCCTTCGCGGGGAGCTTCGCAGCGGCGGCGTACCGCTCGGGGTCGGCGAGCACGTCGGGCGGGAAGGTGAAGACGGCGTCCCCCGCCTCGGGCAGGCCGCTGTTCTGCATCAGGACCGTGATCCGCAGGTCGCCGCCCTGCACCATCCGGTGCACGGTGCCGGGCGTGAACCACGCGACCGAGCCCGCCTCCAAGGGAACCTCCCGGTAGCCGTCCGGGCTGAGCGTCTGGACGGCGCCGCGGCCACCGGTGACGACATAGGCCTCCGTGCACACCAGGTGCAGATGCGGGCTGCCGCCACACACGCCGTCGGCGGCCTCCCAGTCGTAGGCGCTCAGGTGCGAGAGGCCGACGGCTCCGGGCAGCGGGTGCGGAAGGCTCACCATGACAGTCCCTTCAGGTGCGTGGCGACGCGGTCGCGGTCCCAGGCGCCGTCGGCGACCACGACGCGGTAGCGGTAGGTGAAGGACGCGCCCGGCGGCAGCGCGAACTCGTCGAAGAACGCCCAGGAGAAGGCGACGGTCGGGATGGGTTCGGAGCGTACGAACCAGTGCGAGTCGTGGATCGCGCTCGTCTCGTCGAGGTTCTCGGGGGCGTGCGCGAAGACGAGCGTGGAGTGGGCGTCGACGTCGTCGTGCTCGGCCGTGAAGGCGAGCCAGGGGCCCTGGGTGCCCATGAGACCGGCCGCGTCCTTCTCGTCGTCGGGGCCGAAGGCGTCGCCGCCGGTGAAGTCACGCGGTCCGCGCCACTGCAGGCCCGTGTATCCGGCCATGTCGCGGCCCGCGGTGGTCGGCGAGCCGAAGCGCAGCGGCTCGCCGTGGATGTTGGTCAGGCGAATCGACCAGTCGAGGGCCCAGGATCCGGCCTCCTCGTCGACCGAGTGGACGGTGATGTCGCGCTCTTCCCTGGCCCACTCCTGGCCGCCGTTCTCGATCCAGGTGAGCTCTTCGACGAGGTGGAGGCGGTCGTCCTCGACGTCGAGGGCGGGGAAGCCGTCGTGGCGCATGGATCCGACGCGCTCCGGCAGGCGCAGATACCCCTCGCCGTGGACATAGGAGTTGCCGCCCCAGAAGTTCTGCCCCGAGAGATGGCTCGCGGTCATCTGGAGGCCCTTGTGCCAGCGGTGGTCGTTCGGGCGGTACCCCGAGACCTGATGTCCGGCCAGGGTGCGCAGGGGGTGGATGTAGGGCTTGCGGGCCTCGAAGGGGTCCGGGTCCGGCGCGTAGACGTAGCTGAGCAGCTCGACGTCGCCGGACCTGACCGTGATCCGTTCGCCGTGGGTGTGGGTGACCTGAATCGTCATCGCTTGGGGCTCCAGTCGGGGTGGCTGCCGTGCATGGCCGGGTAGTAGGGGTCTCCGGCGGCGATCTCGCCCGCGAGCACCGGCTGTCCGGTGAACGCCGACTTGTAGAGCGCGGCGGCGAATTCGAGGGTGCGGCGGGCGTCGGGGCCGCTGCCCGGCGGCCGTACGCCCTGCTCGTACGCGTCGAGGAGGGCGCCGAGCTGGGCGGCGTGCGAGCTGGGCACGTCGGTGGCAGGGGTGCGCCAGGCTTCGGCTCGTACGGCGTCGACGTGCGGGGCCGGGGTGTAGGCCCAGTCCTCGTTGGTGTGCCGGTAGAGGTGGGTGAGTTCGACCGTCGCGTCGGCGCAGTCCACGCGGATGCGGCTGACCTCGTCCGGGGACAGGACGCTGTTGACGACGGTGGCGAGCGCGCCGTTCTGGAACCGCACCAGGGCGGTCGATACGTCCTCGCTCTCGGTGTCGTGGACGAGGCGGGCCGCCATGGCGCGCACCTCGGTCCAGTCGCCGAGCAGATGCAGGAGCAAATCGAACTGGTGGATTCCGTGCCCCATGGTGGGACCGCCGCCCTCGCTCTCCCACCGGCCGCGCCACGGCACCGCGTAGTAGTCGCTGTCCCGGTGCCAGGTGGTCTGGCAGTGCGCGACCCGGGGTGTGCCGAGTTCGCCGCCCGCGATCAGCTCGCGGGCATGGACGGCGCCCGAGCCGTAGCGGTGCTGGAAGACGACCGACGCGTACGTTCCCGATGCCTCCTCGGCGGCGGCGATCTCGTCGTACTCGGCGAGCGAGAGACAGAGCGGCTTCTCGCACAGCACCCACGCGCCCGCCTTCAGCGCGGCCACGGTCTGCGCCCGGTGCAGCGACGGCGGGGTACCGATCAGGACCAGGTCGGGGCGGACCTCGTCGAGCATCGCGTCGAAGTCGGCGTAGCCCTCGACGTCCATGCCCATCGCCCCGGCCGCCGTGCGGAAGGCGTCCAGCCGGGCCGAGTCGACATCGACCGCGGCTCTCAGCTCGATCCGGTCGGAGTGGGCCCGCAGCGCGGGCAGATGACTGCCGGTCACGATGCCGCCGGTGCCGACGACCGCGGCACGCAGACGGGTGGGGGTGGAGGACATACGGTCTCCTCGAACGAGCTTAGAAAGCGCTTGCACTGGGGCCGACCCTAGGCACCCCGGGAATGTCAGGACAAGACCTCGGAGCCGAAAACTGAATCGACTCAAAATGTGGGCGGCGAAGTTTGCCCGTTCGCTGCCCACGACCCCCGCGCCGACCTGGGTCTTCGCCGACGCCGGTGGAGATCTGCCAAGTCATCGACGCGGCCCGCGCGTTCGGACCCTCTTGCCGGACACGGTCGCACCTGCAACCGTGGCCGCGCGATCACCGCCTCCTCCCTCCTGCCCCGCCGTGACGCCCGCCTCCGGGCATCCCGCACGCCCCCTCTCCCCGAACGGAATCCGCATGCCTCTCGACGCCGCGCGCCGTCGCCGCTGTGCCGTGGTGGGACTCGGCGCCCGCGCCCAGCTCTTCACCGATGCGCTCGCCGGTCCTTACGCGGACCGGATCGACCTTGTCGGCTTCTGCGATGTCAACGCGCACCGCATGGCCGTCCACAACGACTGGATCGCGACCGCCCACCCCGGCCGCCCGCCCATACCCACGTACTCTGCGGACGACTTCGAGGAAATGCTGCGCCGTGAGCGCGTCGACCTCGTCGTGGTCTGCACCGTCGACCACCTGCACGACCAGTACATCGTGCGGGCGCTCGAAGCGGGCTGCGACGTCGTCACCGAGAAGCCCATGACCACGAGCGCCGATCGCGCCCGCCGCATCCTCGACACCCAGCGCCGTACGGGCCGTGAGGTGCGCGTCGCCTTCAACTACCGCTACAACCCGGTGCACTCCGCGGTGCGCGAGCTCCTCGCGGACGGCGAGATCGGCGAGGTCGGCTCGGTGCACTTCGAGTGGCTGCTCGACCTGCGGCACGGCGCGGACTACTTCCGCCGCTGGCACCGCGACAAGGCCAACTCGGGCGGCCTGATGGTGCACAAGGCCACTCACCACTTCGACCTGGTCAACTGGTGGCTGGGCGCGCGGCCCGAGACCGTCTACGCACAGGGCGGTCTCTTCTTCTACGGCGACGCCGCGGGCAACCGGCGCGGTCTGGCCCGTGACTACACCCGCGCGCACGGCTCTCCCGCCGCCGCGAGCGACCCCTTCGCCATCCGCCTGGCCGACTCCTCCGTACTCAGCGCCCTGTACCTGAACGCGGAGTCGGAGGACGGCTACCACCGCGACCAGAACGTGTTCGGACCCGGGGTGAGCATCGAGGACGACATGGCGGTCCTCGTGCGGTACTCATCCGGCGCGACCCTCACGTACCACCTCACCGCGTACGCGCCCTGGGAGGGCTATCGCATCGCCTTCAACGGCAGCGAGGGACGCGTCGAACTCCTCGTGGAGGAATCCACCTGGACGCGCCCCGACGCACGGACCGACAGCGCGAGCGCCGTCATGCACGGTGCGGCGGCCGGAGATGAGGCAGGCCGCACCCAACTGCTCCTTCGCCGCTTCTGGGAGGAGCCCCGGGAAGTGAAGGTGCCCACAGGTGAGGGCGGGCACGGCGGCGGGGACGTACGCATGCTGGCCGATCTCTTCGGCGAGCGGACCCCCGGCGACGCCGACTCGCTGGGCCGCGCGGCGGACGCGGGCGACGGAGCGCGTTCGCTGGCCACGGGCCTTGCCGCGAACCAGTCCTTCGTCACGGGGCTGCCGGTCGACGCCCTGGGCCTCATGGAGTCCTGAAAAGATGTCAGGGTCGGCCCGCGAGGGC
>NZ_JBHTSF010000167.1:0-18597 GCF_042795295.1 Streptomyces sp. NPDC056486 | reverse complement strand
GGCCTGGGGTTTCCCAGGCCAGCCCCCCATTGCTTACGCCGCCGCGCTCACACGCGCCGCGTCACGCTTCGCGACCTCTTCCCGCACGATCGGGATCACGTGCCGTCCGAAGTCGATCGCGTCGTCCAGGAGGTCGTAGCCCCGGGCGGAGAGGATCTCCACTCCCAGGTCGTAGTAGTCGAGGAGGGCCTGGGCGACCGTCTCCGGAGTGCCCACAAGCGCCGTCGAGTTGCCCGCGCCGCCCGTCTCCGTGGCCGTCGGGGTCCACAGCGCGCGGTCATGGCGCTCACCCGAAGCCGCTGCGGCGAGCAGGCGCTGGGAGCCTGAGTTCTCGGGGTTCTTCAGCGGATGGCGGCGGGACAGGGGCGCGCCGCCCGCCTTGCGGGCCTTGATGCGGGCCAGGGTCGCGTGCGCCTTCTCCCAGGCCAGTTCCTCGGTCGGCGCGATGATCGGACGGAAGGCCACCTGGATCTTGGGGACGTCCGTGCGCGCGGCCGCCTTCGCCGCCGCCTTCACCGATTCGATCTGCTCCGCGGTCTGCGCGAGCGGCTCGCCCCACAGGCAGTAGATGTCGGCCTCCGCGCCCCCGGCGGCGTACGCGGCGGGCGACGAACCCCCGAACGAGACGCGCGGATGCGGCTGTTGGACGGGGAAGGTGTCGCTGACGAAGTCGTTGAAGCGGTAGTGCTCGCCCTCGTGGTCGAAGGGTTCGTGCGAGGTCCACGCCTTCTTGATGATCTGGATGGCCTCGCGGGTGCGCGCGTACCGCTCGTCCTTGGTGTGGAAGTCGCCCTCGCGCTGCTGCTCGTGGTCGTTTCCGCCCGTGATGAAGTGCACCGCGAGCCGGCCGTCGCTGATGTGGTCCAGGGTCGCGAACGTCTTCGCGGCGAAGGTGGGGTACGAGACGTTCGGGCGGTGCGCGACCAGGATCTGGAGCCTGTCCGTGCGGGCCGCTATATAGGCGGCGGCGGGGGAGGGGTCGGGGGATCCTGATCCGTACGCGAACAGCACACGGTCCCAGCCGTGGTCCTCGTGGGCCCGGGCGAGCCGGAGTGTGTAGTCCTTGTCGAAGGACGCGCCCGAGCGGGCGGTGACTTCGGAGCCTTCGTTGGTCGCGGCGATGCCGAGGAACTCGACGGGCATGGCGGATTCTCATCTCAACTTGTCGTGGTGTGCGCTGACGTGAAAGCAGTCAGAAGCAACACGACGCGGACCACACACGACCGAAGTCGATGTGATCGCGGGTGACAAGACGCAGCTGAGGGCGCATGCGCTTAGTGGAACAGCAGTCCATACAGAGCGTCAACCACGGCCGTGCCGCAGCTGTTCCCGCCTGTTCGACACCACTACTCCGCGTGTTCGATTGATCGCCGGGCGTACAAATGGAGCCGAGTGTATGCCCGTCGGTGAGCCCGATGCAGAGGGTTGCCGATTATGACTCAGTGCTGTTTTCGGCGCACTAAGCTCGCCCGGAGCGCGGCGAGTTGAACCAAGTTGCGATAAATTCGCGCGTTTGTTCCTGGATCTTTCGAAAGTTCGGATACGTCCATCGTTCTCAACCCCTCCTACAATCCCCACATTTCACGGCATCAACCCCCTTCCTTCCCCCCAAGACAAGTGTTCAGAGGGCATACATGGTGAGTGTTCAAACGCCTCCCGGTGGCCGAGAAGTCCCTTACGTACGCGTGCTGTTGCTGCCCGCCATGCTGATGGCCGCGGCGACCGGAGCCGCCGTCGCGGCGGTAACGGAACCCGCCCGTATGGCGGTGGGCTGTTGCGGCGCGATCGCGACCCTGATGGTCGTCGCGGCCGGCGCCGAAGCGGTACGCCGCGGTCGGTCCATCCGGGAGTTGCGCACGCAGTACGCACAGCGGCTCGCCTTCCTGGAACGGCGCATCGCGTCCCACGACGACGAGACCATCCGCCTGGGCAGGGAGATCATCCCCGAGGCGGTCTTCCGGCTCCGGCAGGGCGAAGCGCCCTCGGAAGTGATCCGCAACCTGGTCGACAGCGACGAGTCCTTCTCCGGACTCCCGCAGTCACAGCGCCAGATGCTCCGCCACGTCCTGGACACCCTGGACACCGGAGAGGCGATGCGCGAGTCCTCACAGCGCGCCTTCGTCAACATCGCCCGACGCGTCCAGGCCATCGTCCACCAACAGGCCGCGGAACTGCGCGAGATGGAAGAGTTCCACGGCCGTAACCCCGAGGTCTTCGACGACCTGCTCCGCATCGACCACGGCACCGCCCTGATCGGCCGCCTCGCCGACTCGATCACCGTGCTCGGCGGCGCCCGTCCGGGACGCCAATGGCCCAAACCCGTACCGCTGTTCAGCGTGTTGCGCGGCGCCATGTCCCGGATTCTGGAGTACCAGCGCGTCGACCTGCACTCGATCGCCAAGGTCGCCATCCGCGGTACATCCGTCGAACCGCTCATCCACGCCTGTGCCGAGCTGCTCGACAACGCCACTCGCTACTCCCCGCCGCAGACCCGCGTGCACGTCACCGCTGTCGAGGTGCAGACAGGCATCGCCATCGAGATCGAGGACGGCGGCGTCAGCCTCAGCGAGGAGGCGCGGGCACGGGCCGAGCGCATGCTCGCGCAGGCGCAGGCCGGCATCGACCTGAACGACCTCGGTGAGAGCCCCCGCCTCGGCATGGCCGTCGTGGGCCGGCTCTCGCAGATGTACAACCTTCAGGTCTCGCTGCGGCAGTCCGCGTACGGCGGCGTCCGCGCGGTGCTCATCGTCCCGCGCGAGATGATCACCACCGGGCCCGCTCCCGGCCTCGCGCACGGCATCGGCGCCTCCGCCGTGCCCCGGGTGAACTCCGAGGGCCGGCCCATCCAGGAGGCCCACGGCATCCGGCGCAAGAAGCCCCGTGTGATGACGGCGGGACCGCCCGTCTCCAAGTCGCTCACCGCGGCCATGGAGGACGACATCCCCGAGGTCACCGAGTGGACGACGAACGGTCTGCCGCAGCGCCGCAGCCGGGTCCGCACCCCGCTGGGCGAGCGACTCGCCCAGGAGGCCGCCGACGAGAAGTACGCCGCGCAGCGCGCGCAGTACTCCCCGCAGCCGCCGGCGCCGGTCGTTCCCGAACAGGTGAAGAAGGAGGAGAAGGAGCCCGGCCTCTGGATCGAGGCCTTCATGAAGGGCGTCAACGGCGACGAGTCCGCGGCCGATGACCCGTTGTTCCCCAAGGGGCACAGCGAGAACGACCACGGCAACGCCGACAACGCCGACGAGGGGGGCTGGAAGTGATCCAGCAACGGGCCAATTTCGACTGGATGCTCAAGGAACTCGCCGACGGGGTGCCGCAGACCCGGCAGATCGTGGTGCTCTCCGCGGACGGCCTGCGCATCGCGCGCTACGGCGGCGACCCCGACGGCGCCGACCGGATCGCCGCCGCCTGCGCGGGCCTGCAGTCACTGGCGGCCGCGGTGGCCACCGAGATCCCGCAGAGCGGCGGCGGGATGCGCATGGTGATCATCGAGGTCGACGGCGGCTATTTCTACCTGATGGCCGCGGGAGCCGGTGCCTATCTCGCCGTGCTCGCCGACGAGACCGTCGACGCGGGCCTGGTGGGCAACCGCATGCGGGACCTGGTCGTGCGGATCGGCGCCCATCTGACGAGCCCGCCCCGGCGTGACGGGCAGGCCGTATGAGTCCTCCGCAAGGCGAGAACCCCTCCCACCGGGACGACCCTCCCCAACGGGAACGGCGCAGCCCGGAGAATCCCGAGCGGCTCTACATCCTGACCGGCGAGGACACGGAGAGAGCGCCGCTCGACCTCGTCACGCTGATCGTCGCGCACGGCGAGGCGCCGCCCACGGCCGAGCCGGAGCACTCCTCCGTCCTGCGGCTGTGCAAGACCCCGCTGTCCGTCGCCGAGCTCTCGGCCTATCTCGCGCTGCCGTTCAGCGTGGTGACCGTCCTGCTGACGAAGATGCTCGGGGTCGACCTGGTACAGGCGCGGGAGCCCATCGTGCGCTCCACGCTCCCCGATCGTTCCCTCCTCGAAGCGGTGATGCATGGACTTCAAAAGCTCTGACACGATCACCGGGCCCAGCAGCGAAGAGGTCCTGCCGCACACGACCACGGCCGCCGTGAAGGTCGTGATCGTAGGCGGGTTCGGCGTCGGCAAGACGACGATGGTCGGCTCGGTCAGCGAGATCCGTCCGCTGACCACCGAAGAGACCATGACCCAGGCGGGCATCGGCGTCGACGACAACTACGGCTCCGACACCAAGACGGCCACCACCGTCGCGATGGACTTCGGCCGGATCAGCCTCTCCGAAGAGCTGGTGCTCTACCTGTTCGGCACCCCGGGCCAGGAGCGCTTCTGGTTCCTGTGGAACGGTCTCTTCGAAGGTGCGCTCGGCGCCGTCGTCCTCATCGACACCCGCCGCCTCGAAGTCAGCTTCGACGTGATCGGCCGCCTCGAGGAGCGCGGTGTGCCCTTCGTCGTCGCCGTCAACGACTTCCCCGACGCACCCCGTCACCCGATGGACGCGCTGCGCCGTGCCCTCGATCTCGACGAGGCGGTGCCGATGGTGAAGTGCGACGCCCGGCAGCGCGCGTCGAGCCGGGACACCTTGCTGACCCTCATGCAGTACCTGCACTCCCTGACCGTGTCCCCTGTGTGACGCCCCATCTCTTCCGCAACCCCGGAGCGAAGAACGTGACGACTCCTTCCCACTCTGACCCCGGCATGGACTCCCCGGCCATGCCGCCGCCGGGCTGCCCCGCGCACGGTCTCGGCCCCGGCGGTCTGCGCCGGCTCTATGGGCCCGAAGCGGATACCGACCTCGGCGGTCTGTACGAGAAGCTGCGCGCCGAGCACGGCGCGGTGGCCCCGGCCCTGCTGCACAACGACGTACCCATCTGGGCGGTCCTCGGCCACAGCGAGAACCTCCACATGATCCGGACCCCCTCGCAGTACACCCGCGACTCGCGCCAGTGGCGGGCCGTCCAGGACGGCTCCATGGGCCCCGAGCACCCGCTCGCCCCCGTCGTCACCTGGCAGCCCATGGCCAGTTTCGTGGAGGGCGACGTGCACCAGCGGCTGCGCGACGCGGTCACCGGCGCCATGGCGGGCCTGGACCACCGGGGCATCCGCCGCTACATCAACCGCTACAGCAACCTCCTTCTCAACGACCTCTGCCAGCGCGGCCGGGCCGACCTGGTGAGCGAGTTCGCCGAGCATCTGCCGATGATGGTGATGTGCCATGTCCTCGGCATGCCCGAGGAGTACAACGAGCGGATCGTGCAGGCCGCCCGCGACATGCTCCGGGGCACCGAGACAGCCATCGCCAGCAACGCGTACATCATGGACGCGCTGATGCGCCTGGTGGCGCGGCGCCGGGTGCAGGCCGAGGAGGACTTCACCAGCAACCTCATCGCGCAGCCCCAGCAGCTGACCGACGAGGAGGTCGGCACGCACCTGCGGCTCGTGCTCATCGCCTCGTACGAGGCGACGGCCAACCTCATCGCGAACGCCCTGCGCATGGTCCTCACCGACCCGCGCTTCCGCGCCCAGCTCAGCGGCGGCCAGATGACGGTCCCTGAGGCGGTCGAGCAGTCCCTGTGGGACGAGCCGCCGTTCAGCGCCATGGTCGGCTACTTCGCCAAGCAGGACACGGAGCTCGGCGGGCAGCAGATCAAGGCGGGCGACGGCCTGATCTTCGGCATCGCGCCGGGCAACGTGGACCCCGTCGTCCGCCCGGATCTCGCGGCCAACATGCAGGGCAACCGCTCCCACCTGGCGTTCGGCGGTGGGCCGCACGAGTGTCCGGGGCAGGACATCGGCCGTGCCATCGCCGAAACCGGCGTGGACGCGCTGCTCATGCGCTTCCCGGACGTGGAACTCTCCGTCGAGGAACACGAGTTGCGGTGGACCTCGTCGATTCTCTCCGGTCACCTGGTGGCGCTCCCGGTGCAGTTCGCGCCGCGGCCTCCGCAGGACGTGATGGCGCGGCCCATGGCGCGGGTGCCCGACGCGCGGGGTGACTGGCAGGTGTCGTCCCCGGCGCCGCGACCCGCGTACGCGGCGACGTCGCAGCCGGTGCCGCAACCCGCCGGACCGCCGCCCGTACCGGAGTCGGCGCCGGCGGCGGCGTCCGTGCCGCGCCAGGGTGTGTGGCGGCGGCTCGTCACCTGGTGGCGGGGCTACTGACCGTCCGCTGACGGGTTCGCCCAGGTGTCGTACGAGACCCAGGCGCCCAGCTCGCGTGAGCTGACGAAGCGATGGTCGGCGCCCGTGACGGGGTCGGTGAACTCCAGGACACGGGAAAGGAGTTGGAGGGGCCGCCGGAAGTCGTCCGGCGGCACCGGTCCTCTCACCACCGGGTAGACCGGATCGCCGAGGATCGGCAGGCCCAGGGCGTTCAGGTGGACGCGCAGCTGGTGGGTGCGGCCGGTGTGCGGGGTGAGCCGGTAGCGCGCCAACTCGCCCTTGTGTTCGGCGAGTTCGATGCGGGTCTCGCTGTTGGGTTCGGCACCGGGGACTTCGTACGCGGCGATGATGCCGCGCTCCTTCACGATGTGGCTGCGGGTGGTGCGGGGGAGTTCGACTCCGGCGTCGTGGGCGGCCACGGCCTCGTACTCCTTTCGCACCCGCCGCTCGCCGAACAGCGTCTGGTAGGCGCCGCGTTCCCCGGGCCGCACGGTGAAGAGGATGAGACCCGCGGTGAGCCGGTCGAGGCGGTGCGCGGCCCCCAGCGCGGGGATGTCGAGATCCCTGCGCAGCCGGGCGAGCGCTGTCTCGGTGACGTGGCTGCCGCGGGGTGTGGTCGCCAGGAAGTGGGGCTTGTCGGCAACGACGATGTGCTCGTCGCGGTACACCACATCGATGCTGTACGGCACCGGAACCTCGTCCGGCAGGTCCCGGTGGAACCACACGAAGGTGCTGGGCACATAGGGGGCGTCCGGCGCCACGGGAAGCCCGTCCGCCCCGACGACGAGCCCGTCCCGCAGCATCCCGTCGATCACTCCGGGCCCGGTCTTGAGCCGCTCGACGAGATGGTCCCGTACGGTCGCCCACGCTCCGTCGGCCGGCAGCTTGACCCGCATGGGGTCGACGCCGCGCCGCTGCGGCAGGGGAGAGGGCGGGATGCGGGGCTTACGGGTCACAACGGGCAAGAATACGGGCCCTGGCGGCGGCGCCCTACCGTTTTCCCCAGGTCAGAAGCCCGCCTTCGCCAGGTCAGGAGCCTGTCGGTTCGTCCCCTGTATGCGGGCGTGCAGATGCATGTCGTGCCAGCCGTCCGCGTGCAGCACCGCGCTGCGCTTGGTGCCCTCCGACGCGAAGCCCGTCTTGAACGCGACGCGGCAGGAGGCTTCGTTGGCCACGGCGTGGGTGAGTTCGAGGCGGTGCAGGCCGACTTCGTCGAAGGCCCAGTCGCTCAGCGCCGCGAGGGCGCGCGGTGCGATGCCCCGGCCGCGGGCGGACGGCATGGTCCAGTAGGCGACTTCGGCCTGGCCGTCGGCGAGGACGACGAGGCGCAGCGCGATCCGGCCCACCACCGCGTCCGTCGTGGCGTCGGCGATGGCCCAGTACGCGTCGCGCTCATCGGACCAGGCCTGGCGCCAGCCGTCTATCCACCCCCGGGCCTCGTCGACCGAGTCGGCTACGCGGGCGTGCCAGCGCTGGATCACCGGGTCCTGGAAAGCCTCGTACACGGAGGGCGCGTCGTCGGGCGACCAGGGCCGGATGACGAGACCGCCGGGTACGGGGATGGTCGGCTGTTCCTGGTGGGCGAAGGTGCCTGCCGGAACGACGTCAGGGATCTTGAAGGGCATGGCGGCATCGTGTCAGCGCCCGATGCCGGACGAAACGGGTTTTCGAGGGCCCGCCCGGGACGCGCCCCTTCAGGGGCGCGGGGAACTGCGCGACAAGCCCCCACCGGTCGTCGGACGGAGATGGCCCCGCACCAGGGTGGCCGACCAGGTCAAGGGGCGGCCACCCCGCCACGGTCAAGCCGAGGGCACCGACTCCTGCTCCGCCTCCACCTGCGCGTTCCAGTCGCGCTTGGACGCCTGCCAGCCGTCCTCGTTGTGGCCGAGGCGCCAGTACCCGGAGATCGAGAGGCGCTCGCGGGGCACCTCGCGCTCCATGCGGAGGTAGCGGCGGAGCTCCTTCACGAATCCGGCCTCGCCGTGCACGAACGCCTGCACGTCGCCCGCCGGGAAGTCGAGGGAGCGTACGGCCTCGACGAGTGCCTCGCCGACGGGGCGCTGACCGCGGTGCAGCCACTGGATCTCCGCGGCCGAGTCGATCTTCTGCTCCTCGTCCGCGTCGGCGACCTCCACGAAGGCGTACGCCTTGGCGCCGTCGGGCAGTGCTTCGAGGGCGGCCGCGATCGCGGGCAGCGCGCTCTCGTCACCGGCGATCAGGTGCCAGTCGGCCTCGGCGTCCGGGGCGTACCCGCCGCCCGGGCCGTTGAAGTGGATCGTGGCGCCCGGCTCGACGTTCTTGGCCCACGGTCCGGCCAGGCCCTCGTCGCCGTGGACGACGAAGTCGATGGCGAGCTCGCGGGTCTGCGTGTCCCAGGAACGCACCGTGTACGTACGCGTCACGGGCCACTGGTCGCGGGGGAACTCCTCGCGGATCCGCTGGATGTCGAAGGGCTCCGGGTAGGTCACACCCTCGGCGCCGAAGAGCAGCTTCACGTAGTGATCGGTGGAGTCGCCCGCCGTGAACTCGGCGAGCCCCTCGCCGCCCAGGATCACGCGCTGCATGTGCGGGGTGAGGCGCTCGGTGCGCACCACCTGTGCGACGTGGGTCTTCGGTGCCTTGCGTGCCGGACGTTCTGCCATGGTGGCGGCCTCCCCTGATCAAATGTTGCTTAGGCTTACCTAAGCTAACACCTCAGTCCTGGAGAGTCGTGAGCAACCGCTTCAGCGCTCCGCCCAGGCCCCATCGGGCAGCCAGCTCGTCCAGGGCCGCCGGATCGCGGGGCTCGCCCGGCAGCGCGAGGTCCACGTCCGGCAGCGGTACGTCGCCCGCGACGCGGACGACCGTCGGCGCGACGGCCACATAGGGGCGGGATTCGTCGAGCCGCTTGCGCTGCGAGGGCGTCAACTTGCTCATCGGGTCGTCCACGGCGGCCATGATTCCGGCCAGATTTCCGTACGCGTCGAGCAGCTTGGCCGCCGTCTTCTCGCCAATGCCGGGCACGCCGGGCAGGCCGTCGCTCGGGTCGCCGCGCAGCAGGGCCAGGTCGACATAGCCGGAGCCGTCCACTCCGTACTTCTCGCGGAGCCAGGCCTCGTCCGTGAGCTGGAGGGAGCCGACGCCCTTGAGGGGGTAGAGGACGCGGATGCCGCGCTCGTCGTCGACCAGCTGATAGAGGTCGCGGTCGCCGGTGACGATGTCGACCGGGCCTGTGGCGCGGCCCGCGTAGGTGCCGATCACGTCGTCCGCCTCGTACGACGGCACGCCCACGCGGGCGATGCCGAGCGCGTCGAGAACGTCCTCGATGATGGGGACCTGCGGGGCGAGGGTGTCCGGGGTCTCCTCGGCGTCCGGGCCCTGCTCGACCTCCTCGGCGACGCGGTGCGCTTTGTACGACGGGATCAGCTCGACCCGCCAGTGCGGGCGCCAGTCCGCGTCCATGCAGGCGACCAGGTCGTCGGGGCGGTGGTCCTGGACGAGCCGGGCGATGAAGTCGAGCAGCCCGCGCACCGCGTTGACCGGTGTGCCGTCCGGGGCCTTCACGGAGTCGGGGACCCCGAAATAGGCGCGGTAGTAAAGGGACGCCGTGTCGAGCAGCATGAGCCGTCGCGTTCGCTGAGTCACCTTCGCATCATGCCGCACGGCACTGACAGCGGGCCGGCTCCGGCTCCGTCAAGGTGTTGTTTCCGCCCCGGTGGACAGGGGCCTGATCGCAGCGCATCCCGGTGGACAGAAGTGAACGGAATGTGAACTGGATCACTCTTGCGTTTGTTCTGTGTAAGTCGGGGCAGGCGCCGAGCCGGAGCGCCTCCGGTCGAGAATTCAACTATTTCGCCGGGCAACTAGCGGGCAGAAACCGCGTCGCTCCACGGCCCGCCGGCGGGGGAGGCGGGCCGTCTTGGTTCAACCCGAGAGGTGTATGTGTCCAGGCTGCAAGCCGAACACCTGTACAAGGTATTCGGCAGACGACCCGCTGACGCGGTGGAGAAACTCCGCCACGGAACCGACCGAGAGGAACTGCGCGCCGAAGGCACCACCGCGGCCGTGATCGACGCTTCCTTCACGGTCGAGCCGGGCCAGATCTTCGTCGTCATGGGTCTCTCCGGATCCGGCAAGTCCACGTTGTTGCGCATGCTCAACGGCCTGTCGGAACCGACGGCCGGGCAGGTGCTCTTCGAAGGTCAGGACCTGACCGCTCTGAGCGCCCGCGAACTGCGCGAGGTGCGCTCCAAGAAGATCAGCATGGTCTTCCAGCACTTCGCGCTCTTCCCGCACCGCAGTGTCCTCGAGAACGCCGGTTACGGCCTCGAGGTGCAGGGCGTGCCGCGCGCCGAGCGCGAGGAGCGCGCCACGGTGGCGCTCGAACTCGCGGGGCTCAAGGGCTGGGAGAAGTCCTGGCCCGACGAGCTCTCCGGCGGTATGCAGCAGCGCGTGGGCCTGGCCCGCGCGCTTGCGACCGACGCGGACCTGCTCCTCATGGACGAGTCGTTCAGCGCGCTCGACCCGCTGATCCGCCGCGACATGCAGGACCAGCTCCTCGAACTCCAGAAGCGGCTGAAGAAGACCATCGTCTTCATCACCCACGACCTGAACGAGGCCATGCGCCTGGGCGACCAGATCGCCGTCATGCGCGACGGCGAGATCGTCCAGATCGGCAACGCCGAGGACATCCTCGTCACCCCGGCCAACGACTACGTCGCCGCGTTCACGCAGGACGTCGACCGCTCCCGTGTCCTGACGGCGGGCGCGATCATGGCCGAGCCGGAGACCGTGTTCGGCACCAGGACGGCCGGCGGCAAGGAGCTGAAGACCGCACAGGACGTGCTGTCCGAGGCCCCCGCCACGGTCAAGGCCGAGGCGCCGATCATCGAGCTGTTCACGCCGTGCTCCACCAGCGACGTACCCGTCGCCGTGGTCGACGACGAGGGCAAGCTCACCGGTGTGGTGCCGCGGGCGCGGTTGCTCGCGGTGCTCGGTGAGCCGATGACCCCCGAGAACGAGTCGCAGGACGCTGCTGTCCCGCTCGACAAGGCGCAGGACAACGGCGGACAGGCCGTGAGCAAGGTGGTCAGCGGTGCCTAGAATTCCCTTCGGCGAGTGGGTCAACGACAGCGTCGACTGGCTGCTCAGCCACATGGCCTGGCTGTTCGACTTCTTCCAGACCGTCTTCCAGGGCGCGTACGACGGCATATCCGACGTGCTCCAGTCGCCCGAGCCGCTGCTCCTCGCGGGCATCTTCGCCGTCATCGCGTTCTGGCTGCGGGGTGCGATCGCCGGTGTGCTGACGTTCGCGGGCTTCGCGTTCATCATCTCGCTGGAACTGTGGGACCACGCGATGATGACGCTGGCCCTGGTGCTCGTCTCGACGATCATCGCGCTTGTCATCTCCGTGCCCGTGGGCATCTGGGCGGCGCGGTCCAGCACGGTCAGCGGCATCGTCCGCCCGGTGCTCGACTTCATGCAGACGCTGCCGGCGATGATCTACCTCATCCCCGCCATCCTGTTCTTCGGGATGGGCGCCCCCGCGGGCATCGTCGCCACCCTGATCTTCGCCCTGGCCCCCGGCGTCCGTATGACGGAGCTGGGTATCCGCCAGGTCGACAAGGAACTGGTCGAGGCCGCGGACGCGTTCGGCACCACGCCGCGCGACATCCTGCTCCGTGTCCAGCTGCCCCTCGCGCTTCCCACGATCATGGCCGGTGTCAACCAGGTCATCATGCTGGGTCTGTCCATGGCCGCCATCGCGGGCATGGTCGGCACGGAGGGCCTGGGCGCCGACGTCAACGAGGCCATCGGCCAGCTCAACGTGGGCCTCGGCTCCGAGGCGGGCGTCGCGATCGTCATCCTGGCGATCTACCTGGACCGGATGACGAGCTCGCTCGGCACCCAGGTCTCCCCGCTCGGCCGTCGCGCCGTCGCGAAGCTGCGTGCCGCGCAGGGTCTGAACATCTTCACCTACCGCCCGCAGGCCGCCGTCGCGGTCATCGGTGTGGTCGTCCTCGCGCTCGTCGCGGGCGGCATGGGCGTCTTCGGCGGCTCGGCGTCCAACGAGACCACCGCGGACTCGAAGAACGTCGGCCAGGGCAAGGAAGTCAACATCGGCTACATCCCCTGGGACGAGGGCGTGGCCTCCACCTTCCTCTGGAAGGAGATCCTGGAGCAGCGCGGCTTCAAGGCGCAGACCAAGCAGCTCGAGGCCGGTCCGCTGTACACCTCGCTCTCGCAGGGCAGCATCGACTTCCAGACGGACTCCTGGCTGCCGACGACGCACGCCGCGTACTGGAAGAAGTACGGCAAGGACCTCGAGGACATGGGCTCGTGGTTCGGCCCGACCTCGCTCGAGCTCTCCGTGCCCTCGTACGTCAAGGGCGTGAAGTCGCTCGATGACCTCAAGGGCAAGAGCGGCAAGTTCAAGGGCAAGATCGTCGGCATCGAGCCGAGCGCCGGAATGATGGGGCTACTCAAGGACAAGGTCCTCAAGGAGTACGGCCTCGACAAGGAGTACAAGGTCGTCGACGGCTCCACGCCGGCGATGCTGGCCGAGCTGAAGCGCGCGTACGCCAAGAAGGAACCGATCGTCACCACGCTCTGGTCGCCGCACTGGGCCTACAGCGACTTCAAGCTGAAGAAGCTCGAGGACCCGAAGGGTGCCTGGGGCAAGGGCGACGGCGTGCACACCCTTGCGCGCAAGGGCTTCTCCAAGGAGAACCCGCAGGTCGCCAAGTGGCTCAAGGACTTCAAGATGAGCGAGAAGCAGCTCACGAGTCTTGAGGCGGAGATCAACAAGGCGGGCAAGGGCAAGCAGCAGGAAGCCGTCCGTGCCTGGCTGAAGAAGAACCCGGGTGTCGTCAACAAGCTGGCCCCGCTGCCGAAGAACACCACCCCGGCGGAGGCGAAGCGTCCGCTGAACACCGCGTACTTCGCGTGGGACGAGAACATCGCCGTCACCAATCTCTGGAAGCGTGTCCTGGAGAAGCGCGGCTACAAGATGAAGCTGACGCCCTCCGACGTCGGCCCGGTCTACACCGCTCTCGCACAGGGCGACCTCGACCTGGATCTCGACGCCTGGCTGCCGACGGCCCAGAAGCAGTACTGGGACAAGAACAAGGCGAACCTCAAGGACCTGGGCTCCTGGTACAGCCCGACGTCCCTGGAGATCGCCGTCCCGTCCTACGTCAAGGGCGTGAAGTCGCTCGAGGACCTCAAGGGCAAGGGCGACAAGTTCAAGGGCAAGATCATCGGCATCGAGCCCGGCACGGGTGTGATGACGGCGCTCAAGAACAAGGTCCTGCCCGGCTACGGCCTCGACAAGGAGTACAAGATCGTCTCCGGTTCGACGCCGGCGATGCTGTCGGAGCTGAAGTCGGCGTACGCCAAGAAGGAGCCGGTCGCGGTCCTGCTCTGGTCGCCGCACTGGGCGTACAACGAGTACAAGCTCACCAAGCTGGACGACCCCAAGGCCGGCTTCGGCAAGGGCGACACGATCCGCACGATCTCCAGCAAGGAGTTCCCCAAGCAGTACCCGCAGCTCACGAAGTGGCTCAAGAGCTTCAAGATGAGCGAGAAGGAACTGGCCAGCCTGGAGAACGAGATCAACAAGGCGGGCAAGGGCAATGAGCCCGAGGCCGTCGACACCTGGCTGAAGAAGAACCCGGGCTTCGAGCAGAAGATGACTCCCCAGTCATAGTTCCGCAGTCCTGACTCTTCACCGCTGAATTCGCTGAATTCGCCGAATTCGCTGAGTCACCCCCGAGGGGTGGGCCTCGTCCTTGTGGCGAAGCCCACCCCTCGCGGCGTTCCCGGGGGCACCCGCGCTCCCTAGGCTGGGCACCTTCCCCGCCGCTCGAACGTAAGTGCCCCTCCGTGACCGTCCATGCGACGCCCCGTCTGCTCTTCACCGTGGCCCTGGCTCTGGCCGCCGCGCTGTTCCTCGCGCACCTGGCCGACGCGAGCCCCGCACCGGCCTCCGCGGGCACCGCGCGCCTCGCCGAACTGGCAGGCGACGTGCGCACGGCCGACGGCCACCGATACGACACGCGGGACGACACCGGCCGCACCATGGACGCCGCGCAGATCGCGCAGACCCCCGACGGCACGTATCTGGCCGTCTACCACACCCTTCTGGACGACGGCCGCTTCCATGCCGCCGTCGCCACCTCCACCGATCTGCGGCACTGGCACCGCCGCCACGACTTCGGGCCGGGCACCCACCAGGCGTCGCTCGCCGACGACGGGCGCGGCGGATACGTCCTCGCGTACGAGAAGGACCCGAAGAACCACATCGCCGTACGCGCGTACCCCGACGAGGCGGCGCTGCTCCACGGGCGTGCGGCGCGTGCCTACGACGCGCCGCGCACCCTCTCGCGGTGCGCCGAGGGCACGCCGAGCATCACCGCCGTGCGCGGGGACACGATCGAGCTCACCGGGCACTACCGCGCCGACTGCGAGACCGACCGCCAGCTGCGCGCCACGCTCACCGGGTTCCGCGACTGGCACGCGGCGCCGGACCGGCGGCTCGACCGGGCGCTTCAGGCGTGGGGCAACGGCGGGAACCTCGGGGACCGTGCCCCCGTAGAGCTCGACGGGCAACGGGTGCTCCTCGTGGAAGGACAGCGCTCGCGGGGCGACTTCGGGAGCTGGCGGACGTACGCGTACGACCCTGCGAGCGGCCGGGCCGACCGGCTCGCCATTTCCACGCACGGCAAGAGCCGCGCCTTCGCCAATCCGTCGGCGACCCTCGTCACCGACCCGCGGGGCAGGCCTGCCTTGCTGGTCAGCCTCTTCATACCGGGGGAGGGAGCGGCTCCCGGAGAGGCGGGTCAGCTTGTCTACTGGCGCAAGCTGTAGAAGGCGGTCTGTGCAACGGGGCAAAACCGTTTGGCGAACATGCGTAGGGTGCAGAAAACCCATCAGGGTTGAGAGTGGACCGACGCGCAGAAGGGAGCCGAGGCGATGGACGAGCAGAAGGAAACCCTCCGGGTGGGCTCGGCCGTGCGGCGCCGCCGCCGGCAGCTGGAGCTCACACTCGCCGTGGTGGCCGAGCGCAGCGGCCTCTCGGTGCCCTTTCTGAGCCAGGTCGAGAACGAGCGGGCGCGGCCGAGCAGCCGTTCCCTGCAGCGTGTCGCCGACGCTCTCCTGACGACCGACGTCGAGCTGCTCGCCGCCGCGGATCCCGCGTGCACGGTCGACCTGATGCGGGCCGGTGAGGGTGACGGCGAGGGTTCATCCCCTGACTCCCGCGTACGCAATCTGGTGCGCGGTCACCACCAGCTGCACGCCATCGAGTTCACCGGCGACCACGACGAGGGACGCGAGTTCCAGCACCGCAACGACGAGTTGATGTACGTGGTGGGCGGCGCCGTCGAGGTCGAGGCGGAGGGCAGGGCCTACCGGCTCGGGCGCGGCGACAGCCTGTATCTGACGGGCGGGGTGCGGCACAGGTGGCGGGCGACCGTGCCGGACAGCCAGGTGCTCGTGGTGGCCGTCGGCGATCACATCGAAGCCGTGGACGGCTCGCGGCGCTGAGGGCGGGATTGTTCTGTGGCTGGAGTGCGGGTCGTCTCGCTGGTGCCCTCGCTGACGGAGGCGGTCGCGGTGAGCGCGCCGGGAGCGCTGGTGGGAGCCACGGAGTGGTGCAGCCATCCGGAGGACCTCGACGACCTCGGCGTCGTCCGCGTCGGCGGCACGAAGAATCCTGACGTGTCTCGGATCATCGCCCTCGCCCCGGACCTGGTGATCGCCAACGAGGAGGAGAACCGCGAGCCCGACCTCGCGTCGCTGCGGGCGGCGGGGGTCGAGGTGCTCGTGACGGAGGTACGCGATCTGCCCGGCGCCTTCCGCGAGCTGGCCCGGGTGCTCGCCGCCTGCGGGGCGGGGCGGCCGGGGTGGCTGGACGAGGCCGAGGCCGCGTGGGGGCAACTGCCGGAGCCGGACGCCAGGTTGAGAGCGGTCATCCCCATCTGGCGGCGCCCTTGGATGGTCCTGGGGCGCGACACGTTCGCCGGGGACCTGCTGCGACGCCTCGGCGTCGACAACGTCTACGCGACGCACGCGGAGCGCTATCCACACGTCCCGGTCGAGGAATTGCGCTCCGTCGCCCCGGACTTGATGGTCCTGCCCGACGAGCCCTACCGCTTCACCCGCGAGGACGGCCCCGAGGAGTTCACCGCCCCGTCGGCGCTCGTCAGCGGCCGCCACCTCACGTGGTACGGCCCGTCACTGGCACAGGCACCTGCCGAGCTCATCGCGGCGCTGCGAGCAGCTTGCCGTTGAACACCCCGCGTGCGGTCTGCGTGAGCGCCACCGCCCAGGCCGTCACAAGCAGGGCGTACAGGGCGAGCGCCAGCCAGTCGTAGACCGCGAGGCCCGTGTGCTTGCCCAGGCCCTCGGCGCCCGTGACACACGTACCGACGGGGAATGTGAACGCCCACCAAGTCATCGCGAAGCCCATGCCCCGGCGCCTGGCCCGCACCACCATCGCGCCCGCGAGCGCCAGCCACAGCAGGGCGAAGCCCATCACCGGGACGCCGTAGAGCACGGCGAAGACGGCGAAGCCCTGGTCGTAAGGGGCCGGGACGACGCCTGTCGCGGCGGTGTCCGCGAACTTGTTCACGGCTGTCGTCGACTGGCCGAGCGGGCCGAGCACCAGGAACAGCGTCGGTGTGAGCGCGAGCGGGAACGGGCCGCCGGTCAACAGGCGGGCGAAGATCAGCGGCAGCATCACCAGGGTGGCGAGCAGGCTCAGGCCGAACATCGCGAAGCAGGCGAAGAGGAGCGTCTCCTGGGCCTGACCTGCGGGGAGGTGGGGCACGAGGAGCGGGCCGAGGGCGGCGGACACCATGGGTGCCACCAGGGGCAGCAGCCAGACGGGCGATGCCTGGCCGGGCTCCGTGCGGTGCTCGACCACCATCAGGTACGGGATCGCCACAGCCGCCGCGAGGCCGATGGCCGTACCGGCGACGAAGAGCACGGCGTCGAGGGCGACCGCCGCGCCCGTCCCGATCCAGTCCTCGCCCACGAGGAGTGCGCCGCCGCCGACCGCGAGCAGGGCCATGGAGAGACAGCCGTAGAAAGGGGCGACGGCCGGGTCGAGGAGATGGGCGCGGGCCTGGTCGCGGTGGTGGATCCAGTGCAGGGTCCGGGCGCCGATGAGTACGACCAGCATGATCAGGGAGAGCGCCCAGACCACGGTGCAGGTGGTCCGCAGGCCGGGGACGTGGACCGGCAGGGTCGCGCCCGCGCCGCCGACGATCGCCGTGCCCATGACGGTGGCGTACCAGTTCGGGCCGAGGTGGCGGGTGGCGAGGGCGATGCGAGGGGTGGCTGGGGCGGCGGTGTGCGGAGGTGCCTGCGGGTGGGCGACGGTGACCATGAGTCCACGGTCGCCGTTCGGCGGGACCCCCACCAGGAGGCATCTTCGAATGAGGGCATAACCTGGGCTTATGGGTACGTCTTCTGGTTCCGCCGGTGTGTCCGATACATCCGGTGCGTCCAGTGCGTCCGGTACGTTGCCGGGGGCGCCGCTCGCGCACCGGGTGCCCGACCTCGGGGCGCTCGAACTGCTGCTCGCCGTGGCGCGGCTCGGCAGTCTGGGTCGGGCCGCGAAGGAGCTGGGTATCACGCAGCCCGCCGCGAGCAGCCGCATCCGGTCGATGGAGCGGCAGCTCGGGGTCGCGCTCGTCGACCGGTCGCCGCGCGGCTCGCGGCTCACGGACGCGGGGGCGCTCGTCACGGACTGGGCGCGGCGGATCGTGGAGGCGGCGGAGGCGTTCGACGCGGGGGCGCAGGCACTGCGGGATCGGCGGGACTCGCGGCTGCGGGTCGCGGCGAGCATGACGATCGCCGAGTATCTGCTGCCGGGCTGGCTGATCGCGCTGCGGACGCAGCGGCCGGACACGGCGGTGTCGTTGACGGCGGGCAACTCGGCCGCGGTCGCCGAGCGGCTCCTCGCGGGGGACGCGGACCTCGGCTTCGTCGAAGGGCTCGCGGTGCCGAGCGGGCTCGACGCGGCGGTCATCGCGCACGACAGCCTGATCGTCGTGACGGCGCCGGGCCACGCCTGGGCGCGGCGACGGAAGCCGCTGGAGGCGGCGGAGTTGGCGGCCACGCCGCTGATCCTCCGGGAGGAGGGTTCGGGGACGCGGCAGGTGCTCGACACGGCTCTGGGGGGTCTCGCGCGCCCGCTGATCGAGCTGTCGTCCACCACGGCGGTGAAGGCGTCCGCGGTGAGCGGGGCCGGGCCCGCGGTGCTGAGTGAGCTTGCGGTGGGGGAGGAGCTGTCGGCTCGGCGCCTTGTGCGGATCCCCTTGGCGGGGGTGCGGTTGCGCCGTGACCTTCGGGCGGTGTGGCCTACGGGACACCGCCCCACCGGGCCTGCGCGGGACCTGCTTTCGCTTACGCGGGCGGGGGCTGACTGACGGG
>NZ_JBHTSF010000166.1:0-18737 GCF_042795295.1 Streptomyces sp. NPDC056486 | reverse complement strand
CGTCTTGTCGGGGGTCCAGTCGGGGGTCCAGGGGGCGGAGCCCCATGGTCTCGGGAAGAGGCGGGATCGGGGAAACAACGTCTGAAAGCCGCCAGCCCCCACCCACCCGCACGCGCGACCCTCGGCACATGAACGCGACCACGACCACAACAACCACAACAACCGCCACGACCTACGCCCCCCGCCCCATCACCCCCACCGCCCTCAAGCAACTCCGCATCACCGACGACGCAGGCCGCCCCTGCGCCCCCTACGTCGACAGCGAAGGAGGCGACCCCCTCCGCTGCTGCCTACGCCCCGTCGCCCCCGGCGAACACATCGCCCTCGTCTCGTACGCCCCCCTGCGCCGCTGGGCCACGGAGACCGGCGCCACCCCCGGCGCCTACGACGAGCAGGGCCCCGTCTTCATCCACGCGGAGGACTGCGAGGGCCCGGCGCCCGGTAGAGGCGAGTACCCCTTCGCAAGGCCCGGCGCCCTGCGCACCCTCCGCCGCTACAACGCCGAAGGCCACATCATCGGCGGCCGCCTGATGGAAATCCCGGACCCGGCGACAGAAGGCTTCGACGCCGCTCTCGCGGAGGCCTTCGCCGACCCGGAGGTCACCCTCGTACACGTCAGAGCCGTCGAGTACGGCTGCTTCCACTTCGAGGTCCGCCGCCCTTAGGTATCCGCCCCCCTGTTCGTCGTGGGATACGCGAATGGGGGCGGCCACCGCATAACGGTGCCCGCCCCCATTCGCGCAGGACGTCAGGACGTCAGGATCTCAGGGCCTCAGCCCTTGAGCTCGGCCGCCACCAGCTCCGCGATCTGCACCGCGTTCAGCGCGGCGCCCTTGCGGAGATTGTCGTCGGAGATGAAGAAGGCCAGGCCGTTCTCCGCCGTCTCGTCGTTGCGGATGCGGCCCACGTAGGAGTCGTCCTTGCCCGCGGCGACCAGCGGGGTCGGGACGTCCGTGAGGACGACGCCCTCGGCCGACGCGAGGATCTCGGTGGCGCGCTCGGCGCTCAGCGGACGCTCGAAACGAGCGTTGACCTGGAGGGAGTGACCGGTGAAGACCGGCACACGGACGCAGGTGCCGGAGACCTTGAGGTCCGGGACCTCGAGGATCTTGCGGGATTCGTTGCGGAGCTTCTGCTCCTCGTCGGTCTCGTTCAGACCGTCGTCGACGATGGAGCCCGCCATCGGCAGGACGTTGTACGCGATCGGCGCGACGTACTTGTTCGGGGCGGGGAACGCCGCGGCCGAGCCACCGTGCGTGAGCTTCGGAGCGTCGTCGCCGACCTTCTTGACCTGCTCGAAGAGCTCGTCGACACCGGCGACACCGGAGCCGGACACGGCCTGGTACGTCGCCACGACGAGCGCGGTGAGACCGGCCTCCGCGTGCAGCGGCTTCAGGACCGGCATGGCGGCCATCGTCGTGCAGTTCGGGTTGGCGATGATGCCCTTGGGGCGGTCCGCGATCGCGTGCGGGTTGACCTCGGAGACGACCAGGGGGACCTGGGGGTCCATCCGCCAGGCCGACGAGTTGTCGATCACGACGGGGCCCTGCGACGCGACCTTCTCGGCCAGCGCCTTCGAGGTCGCGCCACCCGCCGAGAACAGGACGATGTCAAGGCCGCTGTAGTCGGCCGTGGAGGCGTCCTCGACCGTCACACCGTCGAGGGTCGAGCCGGCCGAGCGGGCCGATGCGAACAGGCGCAGCTCGTCGATCGGGAAGTCCCGCTCGACGAGGATCTTGCGCATGACCGTGCCGACCTGACCGGTGGCTCCGACGATTCCGACCTTCACAGGGATGTCCTCCGTATGTGCATGGGCATAGGCGTTGGCCTGTGCGTTCCATCATGCGTCTGTCCACGGCCGCCTTGTCCAATCCATTGTCCGGAGTTCGGGATGTCACATTCCCGCGGACGTGGGCCGAACGTTTTGGGCGTCCCCGGCGTCCTAGGGGAAACGCGGGGACGGGAGGGGTGTCTTGCTGCGCGGAAGAACGCGACGGGACAGGCGGGACCATACAGAACGGCCTGATCCGCTCGACGCGGCCCAGGAGGACCGGGTACGGGCGGTGCTCGCGCTCGGCGGAGTGCCGCACGCCGATCTGCCCGACGGGGTCCAGCAGGTCAGGCTCAAGCTCCTGGAGCGGGCGGCGGACGGGCGCGACGCGCCACGTGACGTGTCGGCGTGGGCGGCGGTCGTCGCCTCCAACCTCGCCATGGACTGGCATCGGGCGCGCCGCAGGCAGGAGCGGCTCGGGGAGCGGCTCGCCGTGCTGTGGCGGGAGGCCACGGACGAGGACGGGGCGGAGTCGCGGGCGCTCTCGATGGCCGTGACCCAGGGTCTGGACGCGCTGCCCGACGTCCAGCGGCAGGTCGTCGTCCTGCGCTTCTACGCCGATCTGCCGGTGCGGGCGATAGCCGACGAGCTGGGCATCCCGGAGGGCACGGTCAAGAGCAGGCTGCATACGGCGGTACGGGTGCTGCGGACGCGGCTGCACGAGGGCGAGGTGGTGTGACGGTGGCGAAGGACGAGCTGGCCAAGGACGAGTACGACGCGCACGACCCGCTGATGCTCGCCCTCACGGACGAGCCCGCCCCCGCGGCCTTCGGGCGGGACCCGGAACTCGCGGCGGAGCATGCCGCCGCTGTGGCGGATGTCGCACTGCTCCGGGAGCACATCGGGGTGGCGGGCCGCGCGCTTGCGGCTCCGGAGCCGGCTCCCCGGCCGGTGCTCGAACAGGTGGTCGCCGTACGCCCCGCCGGTCTCAGGCGACGGCGCCTGACGGTGACGCTCGGAGTGGCCGCGGCCTCGGTGGCCGCCTCGCTGGTGGGCGGGCTCGCCTGGCTCGCTCTGGACGGCGGGGGCGGGATCAGCGGGAGCGCCGACTCCGACGCGGCGAAGGGGGCGGCGCCGGAGGCCGGGGACCACAGGGAGGACGGGGGCGCGTCGGACGAGAAGTCCGGGGTGTACGTGGCCTGCGCCCGGCTCGTCGTGGAAGGCACGGTGAGACGGGTCGAGCCGATCTCCGGCGGTGTCCAGGACCGGATCGTCCTGGACGTGACCCGCTACTACAAGCCGGGCCAGGGGCCGAAGCAGGTCACGTTCGTGATGGACGTGAACGTGGACCCGCGGCTCCGCCCCGGCGACCGCACCCTGATCGGCATCCCGAAGGGGGAGGCGTCGCCGGACATCTGGTCCAAGGGCAAGAAGGACCTCGCCGAGAACCGGGCGTGGATCGAGCGGGAGCTGCGGCAGGGGAAGGGGAACACGTGCTGAGCGGCGTATGACACCGGCCGGGCTGGAAGTATCCAGCCCGGCCGGTCCCGATGGGCTCCTCGACTACGGAGCCGTCACCTTCTCGATCAGGACACTGCCGGTACCGGCAACCGTGCCCCGCCCGTTCAGCAGAGCCACCTCACCGAAAAGCTGGCGCCCCTCGGCCGCAGGTGCGTCCGCCGCGACCTCGGCGGTGACCTGGGTGGAAGCCCCGTTCGCCAGCTTCACCGGCGCCGAACCGTCGACCTTGACCGAGCCGAGCGCGCCCGAGAAGAAGACGTCGCGGTAGTCGTACGCGGTGGTGCCGGACGGAATCGAGTAGCCCGCCACCGCGATCTCGTACGTACCCGCCGCGGGCTTCGTGAGGCTGACCGACTCCTCCGAGTCGCCGTCAGCCGATGAGCCGACGACGGCCCCGTCCTTGGAGACCGACAGGTCGAGGTCCGCGGCGGCGTCCGCCGTCGAACCGATGGCGACGTCGAGCCGCTCCGCGCCCTCGGGCACGACCACGGTCGTCGTCTGCGTCTCACCCTGCTTGATCGAGGGCTTCGCGGCCTTCGCCGAGCCGAGCGGGCCGCCCTTCAACTTGCCGTCGACGGCGGCGAAGTTGTTCGTGACCTTCCAGGAGACGGGCGCCGGAGTACCGACCTTCGCCTCGGGCACCGTCTGCACGGCGGGGTCGAAGGCGACACCCAGAGCGGCGACGTCCAGCTTGTAGGGGTTGTCCAGAAGCGGGGACGTCCTGCGCGACTCGACCTCGATCTCCCACACGCCCGGCTGCGGCTCGGGGTACGAACGCAGGTCGGGGCGGCAGGTGTTGGCCGGGTTGTCGTAGTTCGCGTAGCAGACGAGCGACGACGTCGAGTCGACCGGAACGCCGTACGGGTGCACCGCGATGAACCGCGTCTGACTCTTGTCCTTCAGACCGCCGAGCGCCAGTTCCAGGGACTTGGCGCCCTTGGGGACCGTCACGAAGTACGACTGGGTGCTGTTGCGCTGCACCGAACCGGACTTCGAGAACGTGTACGCGGGCTTGGCGAGCGGCGACGAGACGACGACCGTCGACATGACCTGCTGGTCGATGCCCTCGGTGCGCTCGTCGTCGACGGTCAGGATCGCGCTGTGCACACCGGCCGACTTGGCCTTCGCCTGCACCTTGACGGTCACCGGCTTGTTCAGCGGCAGCGTTACGTCGTCGTCGCCGAGCAGCTTGAAGGTGCCCTCGTGGTTGTTGACCAGGTCGAGCTCGTGGCGGACGGCGCGGTCCGGGCCCGAGGTGCGGGTGACCGTGACGTCGTACGTCCGCTTCTGGCCGGTCTTCAGGCCGCCCTCACGGTCGTAGATGCCGGTGCCGGGCGCCTTGAGCTCCTGCTCCAGGGCGGTGTCGACCGGGGCCTTCACCGTGTACGTGTGCGCCTTCGCGTCGTCCTCGATGGCGTTCCAGGCATCGACGACGTTGATCTGGCCGGTGCCCTGCGCGTACGCCTGCTCGCCGCTGATGCGGTCCGCGGTCGAGGTGAGCGCCGTGCGCAGCTTCGCCGGGGTCAGGTCGACGTGCTCGCGCTTGGCGGCGGAGAGAAGCAGCGCAGAGGCGCCCGCGGCCTGCGGGGACGCCATGGACGTACCCTGCAGCATCGAGTAACCGGCCGGGAGGCTGTAGCCCGCCTCGGCGACCGGGGCGCCAGGCAGCCAGGTCTGCGTGGTGTTGATGGCCGAGCCCGGCGCGGAGATGATCGGCGCGAAGCCGCCGTCCTCGCGCGGACCGCGCGAGGAGAACGGCATCATCGCGTACGACTTCTTCACCGCGGAGCCGTAGTTGGCGGCCCAGGTCTCCTTGGAGATGGAGGCGCCGACGGAGATGACCTTGTCGGCGAGGCCGGGGTCACCGATGGTGTTCGCGCCGGGGCCCGAGTTGCCGGCGGAGATCACCAACTGCACGCCGTACTCGTCGATGAGGCGCTTGTAGAGCGCGGCGCGCGCGTTGTTGCCGTCGTTCAGGGCCGGGAGGCCGCCGATCGACATGTTCACGATGTCGACGCCGCGCTTCGTGACGAGGTCGATCATGCCCTCGGTGAGCGCGATGTTCGTGCAGCCGCCGGTCCAGGTGCAGGCGCGCGACGAGACCAGCTTGGCGCCGGGCGCCGCGCCGTTCATCTTGCCGCCGAACAGGCCGTTGGCCGCGGTGATGCCCGCGACGTGCGTGCCGTGCTCGGACTCGATGACGCCGATGTTGACGAAGTCGGCCTTCTTGCCGACCCAGTCGCCGCCGTACGGGTCGGTCGGCACGTCCTTGCGGATCTCGACGACGAAGGGGACACGCTCGACGACGTCGGTCGCCGGGTCGTCCTTGCCGAAGTAGGCGACCTGGTGGTCGTCCTTGTACGGCTTGAGGACGTCGTCGTCGGTGAAGTCCTTGTTGTTGTTCAGGTCCACGCGGACCGTTCCGGCGGCCGGGTCGTAGAGCACGCCCCAGCTGTCGGTGGTGTCGCCGTCGCGGTTGATGTCGCCCTTGGCGTCGCCGCCGGTGGTGGCGGACTCGCGGAAGCGGTTGACCTGGAAGGAGCCCGCGGGAGCCTTCCACGTCTCGCTGTCCCAGGTGAAGACGGGTCCGGTGACGGGGTTGGTCATCCGCCGCCAGGTGCCGTCGGCGTCCACGATCGGGTCGGTCGCCGTCACCCAGTCGGTGATCTTCCGCTCGCCCGTGGTGGTCTTCCGGAGCGCGGGGTGCCCGAGGTCGACGCCGGAGTCGAGGATGCCGATGGTGGTGCCGCGGCCGTCCGCCTTCGGGTTCTTCTTCACGAAGTCGACGGCGCCCGTCTCGAAGGACGGGTTGTACGGGTTCTTCGCCGGGGTGTTCTTGCCGGGTCCGGCGTACGTCCCCTCGGCGGCGGTCTTCGCGCCCTTGGCCCGGTCGGCGGAGGGCGTCGGGTCGTCCAGCTTGATCTCGTGCCGCAGGTCGATGCCGTGCACGGACGACAGCTTCCCGGCGGCGTCGATGGCCGCTTCGGCCTTCGAGGTGGGCACGGTGGCGCGTACGTAGCCCAGCTTGTCGTACGTCCTGCCGACCGAGCCGCCCTTGACGGCGTCGAGCTGTCCTGCGACCTGCTCGGTGGCGCCGGGTGCGGTGGCGACCATCATCGTGACGGTCTTCTCGCCGTCCGCCTTCGCGGCGGCGAGCAGATCGGCGTCGGCCGAACCGAGTTTCTCCTCGGCGGACTTGGGGGTGGTCTGCCCCCCGGGGTCGCCGTCGGCCGCGAGGGCCATGGGTATGGGCCCGGCGGCGGAGAGCGCGGCGGTCAGGCCGACGGCTATCGCGAGACGGGTCGTGCGTCTAGCACTGGATCTGTGCATCAGCGTCCCTGTACGTAAAGGTCGAAAGGGTTCGGAATCCGGAACCGGATGACCGCTCAGCCTTACGTAAGTGACTGCTGTTTGGGGAGAGTTGTCCGAGCTGTGATCAGGGCATGACGTAATTCCGCCATCCGCCATGACGGACAAGGTGGTGTATAAGGCGACTTGGTGCGGGAACTTTCCGGCGGGGCCGGCGGAGTTGGCCCTCGAACTAGCTCTCGCGCGAGCGCGCGTAGTGCCGCGACGCCTTCGCGCGGTTGCCGCAGGCCGCCATGGAACACCAGCGGCGCGTGCCGTTGCGCGAGGTGTCGAAGAAGTGCAGGACGCACGCGTCATGGGCGCAGCCGCGGATCCGGTCGGGCGCGGTGGTGAGGAGGTTCAGGTAGTCGCGCGCCGCGAGCCAGGCCGCGCCCCACGCCGGGTCCTCGAACTCGGGCTCCTCGCCGGGTCCTTCTCCGGTGAGGATCGCGCGGATACGGCCGTGCCCGAGGACCTCGTCGACGCGCGCGATGCCCGCCGGGTCGCCGGGGGTGTCCGTGACGGAGGCGAGCGCGTCGCGGGCACGCAGCACGTGTTCCAGGGTCGGCCCGTCGGCGGCGAAACGCGTGTCGAGGCCGTTCGCCGCGAGCCAGACCGCGAGCCCCTCGGTGTCCGTGAGCAGGTCCTGGCGTACGCCGTCGTGGTTCCAGACGGTGTTGAGCAGGTCGAGGCAGAGCGGCTCGCCGACGAGGGGGCGGGGGTCGTGCGGGGGCGTGGCGGCGGGCCTGGTGCCGGACATGGGTGTTCCCTTCAGTGCTAACCGGTCAAGAGTACGTGACCGGTTGACGAGCTCGACCTCTAACCCCTAACGTTACTTTTAACGGTTAGCAAGCAAGGCGGCCGAAGCAGCCAAGGGGAGAGCCATGACGACGTCCACCGCTCCGCGCACCGGCCACATCGGCCTCAACGTCACCGATCTGGAGCGCTCACTCGCGTTCTACCGGGACGTGCTCGGCTACGGCGTGCTCGGCGAGGGCAAGGAAGGGGGCCGCCGCTACGCTTTCCTGGGGGAGGGCGGCAGCCCCGCGCTCACGCTGTGGCAGCAGGCGGACGCGGCGTTCGCGGCCTCGAACGCGGGACTGCACCACCTGGCGATCGAGGTGGACACCATCGAGGAGGTCCGCGCGTACGAGAGCGCTCTGCGGGCGTACGGGGTGGAGTTCGCGTACGAAGGCGTCGTCCCGCACCGTGAGGGCTCGGCGTCCGGCGGCATCTTCTTCCACGACCCTGACGGCACGCGCCTGGAGATCTACAGTCCGTCCGGCGCGGAGTCTGCGACAGCGCCGGTTGAGTCGGCTCCGACATGCGGCTTCTTCTGAGTGCCCCGGAAGGGGCGCGGGGAACTGCGCGACAAGCCACGACGCACCTGTAGACAGGACCACACCGATGACGCCACAAGCCCCAGTCCAGCCTCCCTATCACCAGGGCTCCCGCACCGTGCAGGCCAGGGTCGGCGTGCGGGACCTGGCCGACCACGTGGGCCGCTCAATAGGCAACGGCATCCGTCCCGTCGCCGCCGCCTTCCTCGAACTCCAGCCCATGCTGGTGATCGGCGGCGCGGACCCGGCGGGCGCCGTATGGGCCTCGCTGCTCACCGGTGAACCCGGGTTCGTACGGGCCACGGGGCCGAACCAGATATCCATCGCGGGCGGCGTTCGCCGTGCCGACCCCCTCGCGCGGGCCCTCGCCAAGGAGGGCGCCCCCGTGGGCACCATCGCCCTGGACCCCCGCACCCGGCGCCGCATGCGGCTGAACGGCCGGGCGCGGCCGACCCCCCGGGGCCTGGCGATCGAGGCCGATCAGGTCTTCTCGAACTGCCCGAAGTACCTCCAGAAGCGGGAGCTTCCGGCAGGTGCCATGTCGGACCGCCCGTCCGCGCCCCGCCACGGAGTGAAGCTCACCGGCGATCAGCGCGTGTTCCTGGCCGAGGCGGACACCTTCTTCCTCGCCACCGTCCACGCGGAAGGCGCCGACGCCAGCCACCGTGGCGGCAACCCCGGCTTCGTCCGCGTCACCTCGCCGTACACGCTGGAGTGGGACGACTTCCCGGGCAACTCCATGTTCCTGTCCCTCGGCAACCTCGCCACCGACCCCCGCGCCGGGCTCCTCTTCCTCGACTGGGTGACCGGCACCAGCCTCCAGCTCACCGGCACGGCCCGCACCGAATACGGCGACGACGGGTCCCGCACGGTCCGCTTCACCCTCGCCGAGGTGGTCCAGACCCTCTGCGCGAGCCCCTGGAGCTGGACGGCTCCGGAGTACTCCCCTGCCAATCCCATCCAGGAGGACTAGCGTCACTCTGTGCACAAAGAGCTCCGGGTGGCGGCCTACGCCGTATGCGTGCAGGACGGGCAGCTGCTGCTCGCCCGGTGGGTGGCGGGCGACGGCAGCAAGCGCTGGACGCTGCCCGGCGGCGGGATGGACCACGGGGAGGATCCGTACGACACGGTGATCCGCGAGGCCGACGAGGAGACGGGGTACGCCATCGAGCCCGTCGCGCTGCTCGGTGTCGACTCGCTGCGCCGGCGCTATCCGCGCAAGCTCGGCGCCGTCGCCGACTTCCACGGTCTGCGGATCGTCTACGAGGCACGGATCACCGGCGGCGAGCTGCGGCACGAGCGGGACGGTTCCACCGATCTCGCCGCCTGGCACGCCCTTGACGCCGTCGCCGGCCTCGACCGGGTCGGGCTCGTCGACATCGGGCTCGACCTCTGGCGGACCCGGCCCGACGACGGTCACCTGACGGTGCCTTCCTGAGGCTCCGCGGCGCCTCACCTTCCCCGGAAGATGAACGTGGAGTGACTGCCTCCTCTCCGGCCGGAGAGGGATGTGTGACCGCGCAGGGTGCCTGATGATCCACGTACGGTGATCGGCGTTGCCCGTTGCGGTCTCGTTAACGTGCAGGTCATCCCGGATGTCAACGATCCAGTAGAGCGGGAATTTCGCCTGGTGCGGAGCTGCCCGCGACCACTGCCGACGCGTTCGCAACCCGGGAGACCGCGCCATGCCGCGCATACGCACCGTCGCCACCGCCGCCAAGACCGCCACCCACTCCGCCGTCTCCGCCGTGGACCGCCGGGCCTTCCTGGCGACCACCGCGGCCGTCTCCCTCTCCGCCGGTATCGGGTACGCGATGCGTCCCGCGAGCAGCCACGCCGCCACGGCAGGACCGGCCCCCGTCGCGCTCTCCCGGCAGGCGCCCGCCGCGCCCCTGGCGCCCTACCGGGACGGCACCACGCTGCGCACCGTCGCCGCCCCGCGCGGCACATCCGGCTACCGGCGCCTCGGCGACGGGCCCGCCTGGGACCGGGTGGTCCGCGGTGATCTCGCCGCCGCGAAGAGCGGCCGTGAGGGACGGCGTACCGCACTCGCCGCGTTCGTCCAGTTCACCGACCTGCATCTGGTCGACGTGCAGCACCCGCTGCGGTACGAGTATCTGCGCGCCCAGACCGCGAGTGCCTGGCGCCCGCAGGAGGCCCTCTCGGTGGCCGGCGCGGTCGCGCTCGTCGAGCGGGTCAACCAGCTGCGCGGCGCGCCCGCCACCGGATCGCCGCTGCACTGCGTGGTGACCACGGGCGACAACACGGACAACAACTCCCGCTCCGAGCTCGACTGGTTCCTCAAGACCATGAGCGGCGGGCGCATCAACCCCAACACCGGTGACCCGCGCCGCTACGAAGGCGTCCAGGACAGCGGCCTCAAGCTGTACTGGCACCCGGACGGCGACCTCCGCGACTCCGACAAGGCACTCGGCTTCCCGCAGGTCGAAGGCTTCCTCGACGCGGCGCTCCGCGAGGTCAACAGCCCCGGCCTCGGGCTTCCCTGGTACTCGACCGTCGGCAACCACGACGCGCTGCCCGGCGGATGCTGGGGGCCCGGAGACTCGTACTTCACCGAATTCGCCGTCGGTGGAAAGAAGTTGATGTCCCTCGACGAGTCGCGCGGCGCCGCCCTGTGGAAGGCCGTCAAGAAGGGCCGCGACCCCAAGGGCGCGCAGTTCAAGGAGCTCCTGAAGAGTGAGGCGCGGCGGATGCGCTCGGTCACCCCGGACGAGAGCCGCGCGCCCTTCACCCCCGCCGAGTACGTCAAGGCCCACCTCGACCCGGCGTACAAGGGCCACGGTCCTGCCGGGCACGGCTACACGCAGGAGAACCTCGACTCCGGCACCCAGTACTACTCCTTCCGCATCAGCGAGGACGTACTCGGCATCAGCCTGGACTCCACGGACCCCGGCGGCCACTACGAAGGCTCGCTCGGCAAGGCCCAGATGGACTGGCTGGAGCGGGAGCTGAAGGCGAACGAGGAGAAGGACGGCGGCGGTTCGTACGTCATCGTCTTCAGCCACCACACCAGCAGGACCATGCGCAATCTGCGCCAGGACCCGGAACGGCCGAGCGAGGCCAGGCACGGGGGTGACGAGATCGTCGCCCTCCTCGCCCGCCACCGTTCCGTCCTCGCCTGGGTCAACGGGCACAGCCACAAGAACGACATCACCGCGCACCAGACCCCGCACGGCTCCTTCTGGGAGGTCTCCACGGCCTCGCACATCGATTTCCCGCAGCTGGCCCGCGTGGTGGAGCTGAGCGACAACCACGACGGCACGCTCTCCCTCTTCACCACCCTCATCGAGTCATCGGCCCCGCACCGCACGGATTACGCCGATCTCTCCCAGACCGGCCTCGCCGCGCTCTACCGCGAACTGTCCTTCAACGCCCCTGGTGCCAAGCCCGCCCTCGGCGGCGAGCCGGGCGACCGGAACACGGAACTGATCCTCAAGAAGGGCTGAAACCCGCTCAACCCGCGCGAGGCGGTCAACCTCCACATCGAGCCCGTGAGTCCCCCCGGCTGTCGTGAACAGCACGTCGTGAACAGTCGTGAACAAGGGGGAGACATGTCAGCGCGCAGGAGAGGCCTGATAGGTGTGGCCGCGGCAGTGGCCATGACGGTGACGGCGGGAGCGTTCGCCGCACCGGCACTGGCCGGGACGCCCGGCGGAGGAGGCGGGCACGGGGATCGGCACCGGGCGACGCAGAAGGCGATGGAGGCCGCCGTCAACGAGAACGCCCCCGGAGTGACCGTCCAGGCCAAGGACAAGCACGGGGTCTGGAACTCGGCCGCGGGCATCGGCGACCTCGAACGGCAGAGCCCGCGCGGCGCCCACGACCACTACCGCGTCGGCAGCATCACCAAGACCTTCGTCTCGACGGTGGTCCTCCAGCTGGTGGCCGAGGGGGAGTTGAGCCTCAACGACAAGGTGGGGCGGTGGCTGCCCGGCGTGGTCGAGGGCCACGGCCACGACGGCGACGCCATCACGGTCCGGCAGATCCTCAATCACACGAGCGGCGTCTTCGACGTGACGGCCGACCCGGGCTTCCAGGACAAGGTGTTCAGCGAGAAGTTCCTCGCGCACCGCTACGACACATGGACCTCCGAGCAGCAGGTCGCGATCGCCATGCGCCACGAGCCGGACTTCGCGCCCGGCACGGACTGGAACTACTCGAACACCAACTACCTCCTCGCAGGCATGATCATCGAAAAGGTGACGGGGGAGACGTACGCGGACGAGATCCGGCGGCGCATCATCGAGCCGCTCGGCCTGAGCGCCACCAGCGTGCCCCGGACGGACCCCTCGATGCCGAAGCCGAGTTCACGGGCGTACACGAAACTGTCCGACGCCCCGGACGCCAAGAACCACGACGTCACGGAGTTCAACCCGTCGGTGGGGGGCGCGGCAGGCGGGATGATCTCCGACTCGGCGGACCTGAACCGTTTCTACACGGCTCTGCTGCGCGGCAAGCTCCTGCCGAAGAAGCAGCTCGCCCAGATGAAGACGACCGTCGCCAAGGGCGAGGACAACCCCGACGAGCGGTACGGGCTCGGCCTGGAGAGCGTCAAGACCTCCTGTGACACGGTGGTCTGGGGGCACGGCGGCGACATCCACGGCTCGTCGTCGATGGCGCTGGCGACGGAGAACGGCGGCCATGCGATCGCCGCGAACTTCAACGGCCCGGACGGCGACCGGACGGCGGTCGCGAACGCGGAGTTCTGCGGTAAGTGACCTGGCAGGTAGGGGTGTTGCGTACGGGAAAGGGGGCGGGGCCCGTCGTGCGGGTCCCGCCCCCTTTCGCTCCCCTCCTGCCTGCCACGCGCCTCCGCGGCCTATCGCGGCAGTACCACCACATACGCCGCCGGATCACGGTCGGCCGAGGCCATCAGCGCGGTCCGCATGACGGTCGCCTGCTGTTCGAGCGACTCGCGCAGTTTCCTGGGTGTCAGGTGGACGACGGTGATGCCGAGCCGCTCCAGGTGCTCGCGCTTGCGGGCGTATGCGGACCACTGCGCGTCGTCGTCCTGCCGGAGGCCCTGGCGGGGAGCCCGCGTGTCCAGCTCGACCGCGACGGCCAGATCGGGCCAGTAGGCGTCGACGCCCCCTAGGTGCGGGCCGCCGGGCAATCGCAGGTCGACGTTCCACAGCGGATCGGGCAGCCCGTGTTCGGCGACCATTTGGTACAGCCAGTCCTCGGCGATGGCCCGCCCTTCGGCGAGCAGTGAATCCACCGCGTCCACGACGTGTGGGCGGGTGAGCAGCTTCGCCTGGTTCAACTCGCGCACGATGGCGGCCGGTTCGCAGTGTCCGCCGCGCACCGCCTCTGTGAGCAGCCTGCGCACCGCGCTCGCCTCGGAGAGTCCCGCGACGGCGTCGGCGAGCGCGCGCGGCACCGGGGCCACCGGAACTCCCGCGATCTGTACGGCGGTCGGCAGCACCGGGGTCCGCACGAGGCGGACGAACCCGGTGGACCGCAGCCGCCGTGTGCGGGGGACCAGGACGTCGATGCGATCCAGGGAGAGCAGTGGGGGAGCCGACGAGAAGCGGTGCAGGGTGAGCGCCGCGAGGCCCGTGATCAGAGCGTCGGCGTACGGGGCGTGGGGGGTGCCCGCGCTGGGCTGCGCGGGCACGGTCTTCGCCGCCTTGGCCGGCGGCCGCCCCGCGAACAACAGGGCGCCGTGCAGGCGCTCTTCACTGGTCGGCGGCCCCGGGTGCAGCAGGCAGACCCCCGGGAGCAGCTGCTGCCAGGGCCCTTCCGGGCGGCAGTGGGCGGCGACGTCGGCGGGCGTGATGCCGTGGGCGCGGAGCTGGGCGGTGCTCATCACGCGGCGCTGGACGTCGGCGAGGTGGTGAAGGGGGCGGGGGGAGAGCGGGGTGTTGTGGTTCATGACCGGGCCATTCCCGCTGCTGATCCGTTCCCTAACCGCTGTTACAGGCTCGTCGACATAACCGGACAACCCTGCACTAAAGTGCAGACGTTCGACTGCCGAAAAGGTCCGTTTACGCGCGGTACGTTCCAGCGGTCGTCCTCCCCGTGGTGGGCGCGACGCCGAAGCTGTCGAGCAGCGTTCGACGAGGCGCCCACCCGGACCGTCCTAGGAGGACGCGGCAGCCGCGTCGCAGCCCTGTGCCCGCAGCGACCGCGCGAGGTCGTCGCGGGCTTCGAGCACGAGCCGTCGCAGCGCGGGCGCCGCCGACTCGTGGGACGCGAGCCACGCGTCCGCCGCGTCCAGCGTCCCCTGATCGTCCTGGAGGTGCGGGAAGAGACCCTTCACCACGTCCATCCCGATCTGAATGGACCGCTCGGCCCACACCCGCTCGATGGCGGCGAAGTACTTGGGCGCGTACGGAGCGATCAGCTCCCGCTGCGACGACCGGGCGAATCCCGAGATCGTCGCCCCCACCAGCGCGTTGGACAGGGAGTCGGACTCCACCACGGCGGCCCACGCCTGAGCCTTGACCGCCTCGGAGGGCCGCGCGGCCAGAAGCCGCACCTGGTGCCGTTTGCCCGAAGCCGTGTCGTCCCGGGCCAGTTCGGCGGCGAGCGTCTGCTCGTCGGCGACCCCGGCCGAGGCCAGCGGGCCGAGGAAGGCCCAGCGCAGCTCCTGGTCGACGTCCAGGCCGTCGATCTTCGCCGTACCTTCCAGGAGGCCACGCAGCAGCTGGAGATCGGCCTCCGACGAGGCCACCGCGGCGAAGAACCTCGCCCACGTCAGCTGGTGCTGGCTGCCGGGCTCCGCATTCCGCAGCTCCCGCAGCGCGCCCTCGGCGAGCGCGCGCCCGCCCTCCTCGCGCCACTCGGGGGCCGCGTAGAAGGTGAGGGCCGAGTCCGCCCAGGTGTGCAGCATCTGAAGGACCCCGATGTCGCTCTCGCGCCCCGCGAACCGCAGTACGAGCCCGATGAAGTCCCGCGCGGGCATGAGCGCGTCCCGGGTGAGGTTCCACAGTGCCGACCAGCACAGGGCGCGGGCGAGCGGGTCGTCGATGTCGCCCAGGTGCTGCCGCAGCGTGGCGAGGGAGGTCTCGTCGAAGCGGATCTTGCAGTACGTCAGGTCGTCGTCGTTGACCAGGACGAGCTCGGGCGCCTCGGCCCCGGCGAGATCGCCGACGGTCGTACGGGGCCCTTCGACGTCGACCTCGGCGCGTGCGTACCGCGCCAGGTCGCCTTCGGGCGTGCGGCGATACAGCCCCACGGCCACGCGGTGCGGACGCAGTTCGGGGTGGGACTCCGCGGCGTCCTGGACCACGGAGAGCTCGGTGATCCGGCCCTCCGCGTTCAGGATGACCTGGGGCGTGAGGGAGTTGACGCCCGCGGTCTGGAGCCATGACTGCGACCAGGTCGCCATGTCGCGACCGGAGGTCTCCTCAAGGACCGAGAGGAGGTCACCGAGCCGGGTGTTCCCGTACGCGTGCCGCTTGAAGTAGCGCCGCGCGCCCTCGAGGAACGCGTCACGTCCGACATAGGCGACGAGCTGCTTCAGGACGCTCGCGCCCTTGGCGTACGTGATCCCGTCGAAGTTGAGCTTGGCATCCTCCAGGTCGCGGATGTCGGCCGTGACCGGGTGCGTGGAGGGCAGCTGGTCGGCGCGGTAGGCCCACGCCTTGCGGTTGTTGGCGAAGGTGATCCAGCCGTTGGTGAAGCGCGTCGCCTCGACCATCGAGAAGGAGCCCATGAAGTCGGCGAAGGACTCCTTGAGCCACAGGTCGTCCCACCAGCGCATGGTGACGAGGTCGCCGAACCACATGTGCGCCATCTCGTGCAGGATGACGTTGGCCCGGCGCTCGTACGACGCCGTGGTCACCTTGCCGCGGAAGATGAACTCCTCGCGGAAGGTCACCAGGCCGGGGTTCTCCATCGCGCCCAGGTTGTACTCAGGGACGAAGGCCTGGTCGTACTTCCCGAAGGGGTAGGGGTAGTCGAAGTTGTCGTGGAAGAAGTCGAGCCCCTGCTTGGTGACGAGGAAGACGTCGTCCGCGTCGAAGTGCTTGGCGAGCCCCTTCCTGCACAGGGCGCCGAGCGGGATGTCCAGCGTCGTGCCGTCGTCGAAGGTGCGGCTGTAGGAATCCGTCACGTAGTGGTACGGGCCCGCGACGACAGCCGTGATGTAGGTCGAGATCGCCTTCGTCTCGGCGAACTTCCATACCCCGTCGACCAGTTCACCGGCGCCGTTCGACCAGGCGGTCCAGCCCTCGGGGGCCTGCACCTCGAACCGGAAGGGCGCCTTCAGGTCGGGCTGCTCGAAGTTGGCGAAGACGCGGCGCGAGTCGGCGGGCTCGTACTGCGTATAGAGATAGACCTCGCCGTCCTCCGGGTCGACGAAGCGGTGCATGCCCTCGCCGGTGCGGCTGTAGGCGCACCGGGCGTCGACCACCAGTTCGTTCTCCGCGGCCAGGTCCTCAAGGGTGATCCGGGTGCCGTCGAAGACCTCGGAGGGGTCCAGGTCCTTGCCGTTGAGGGACACCGCGGTGACGCTCGGGGCGATCAGGTCGGCGAAGCTCGTGGCGCCGGGGTCGGCGGAGCGGAAGCGGATGGTGGTGACGGAGCGGAACGTGCGCGGCTCCTGGTCGCTCTCGCCGATCGCGGAGCGCAGGTCGAGAAAGACCTCGTACCCGTCGACGGACAACAGCGCGGCCCTCTCCTGGGCCTCGTCGCGGGAAAGATTCTCACCGGGCACGGGCGGCACTCCTTTGTACTCGCAAGGGAAAGTCGTGGATCGCACGACCTGTACGAATGTCTACGATCCTCGCATGTGCCCCCTGTGCGCGGTATCCGGGAATGCCCAGGTAGATCACTGACGTTCCCCTGGCCAAGCGCGCACACATTCCCCTAGGGAGAGACATGTCCGAGAACGGCAAGCTTGACAAGACCCCTGTGGACTTCTGGTTCGACCCGCTGTGCCCGTGGGCCTGGATGACCTCGCGCTGGATGCTGGAGGTGGAGAAGGTCCGCGACGTCGAGGTCCGCTGGCATGTCATGAGCCTCGCCGTACTGAACGAGGACAGGCTCGACGAGCTGCCCGAGGAGTACCGCGACATGCTCGAGACGAAGGCCTGGGGCCCCGTCCGCGTGGTCATCGCCGCCCAGCAGAAGCACGGCGACGAGTACACCGGCAAGCTCTACACCGCCCTCGGCACGCGCTTCCACAACCTCGGCGAGGGCCCGACCCGCGAGGCGGTCGCCTCCGCGCTCAAGGACGTCGGCCTGCCCGCGGACCTCGCGGACTACGCGGACTCGGACGAGTACGACACCCAGCTGCGCGCATCCCACCAGGAGGGCATCGACAAGGTCGGCCAGGACGTGGGCACGCCCGTCATCGCCGTCCCCGGCGCGGACGGCGAGCAGGTCGCCTTCTTCGGCCCCGTCGTGACGCCCGCTCCCAAGGGCGAGGCGGCGGCGAAGCTGTGGGACGGCACGCTGCTCGTGGCGTCGACGCCGGGCTTCTACGAGATCAAGCGGACGCGTACGCAGGGGCCGATCTTCGACTGACGCGCGCATCAGGTGACGGTCTCACTGGAACGACGGCGGCAGGTCGAAGCCGTCCTTGTAGTCGAAGTAGTTCTGCACCCGCAGACAGCCTGTGCGACCGCACCGCCAGTATTTGCCCGCGTCGGCGGTTCCTACCCGGTTGATCACGAAGGCCAGCGCGCCTCCCGTGGGCTTCTGGAAGTTCTGGAACGTGTCGTCACAGTTCAGGCAGCGCTTCGAGGGTTCCGACATGCCCACACATTCCCCCGGAACCCGGCATACCGAAAGACCCCCGTGAGTCATGTCCTCACGGGGGTCTTTCGTCCATCCGCCCGCCTCGGCGAAAGTTGAGAAGACGATCACGAGGCAGGACGATTCATGGGGCGCGATGCCTCACGGGGATCACAGAGATCACGGGGAGAGCAGCAGGCTGTTCACGCGCTGCTTGGCGGCCGCGTAACGCTTGGACACGTCCTGCCAGTTGACGACCTGCCACATGGCCTCGATGAAGTCGACCTTCTGGTTCTTGTACTGCAGGTAGAAGGCGTGCTCCCAGGCGTCGAAGACCAGGATCGGCGTCGAGCCCTGGCCGACGTTGCCCTGGTGGTCGTAGACCTGCTCGACGATGAGGCGGTTGCTCAGCGGCTCGTAGGCGAGCACGCCCCAGCCCGAACCCTGCGTGGTCGCCGACGCCTTGGTCAGCTGGGCCTTGAATTTGGCGAAGGAGCCGAAGGACTCGGTGATCGCGTCCGCGAGGTCACCGACACCGTCCGCGGCCAGCGGCTCACCGCCGCCGCCGTCCTTCGGGCTGTTCATGTTGTGCCAGTAAATGCTGTGCAGGATGTGGCCGGAGAGGTGGAAGGCCAGGTTCTTCTCCAGGCCGTTGATGGCACCCCAGGTCTCCTTGTCGCGCGCCTCCTCCAGCTGCTCAAGGGTGTCGTTCGCGCCCTTCACGTACGCCGCGTGGTGCTTGTCGTGGTGCAGCTCGACGATCTGAGGATTGATGACCGGCTCGAGCGCCGCGTAGTCGTACGGAAGTTCAGGAAGCGTGTAAATGGCCATGTCCGAGCCCTCCGACTGCTGCTCTGCTTACAGCTCTGCTGTGGTGCAACTCTTATTGCAACCTATATGCAAGTGCAGGCTAACAGCAGGAGGGGTCCGGAGTTGATCAGCCCTTCGTCCTAGGACCGGCGGGTACGCCGAAGGGGCCCGGGGTGGTGAAAGACCCCCGGCCCCCTCAATTTAGGGGCAGTGCAAAACGGCGGGCCCCCGCACCCCACCCC
>NZ_JBHTSF010000165.1:0-18804 GCF_042795295.1 Streptomyces sp. NPDC056486 | reverse complement strand
AGGCACCGCCTCCCGGCCGTCGCGGTCCGCCCGGTCATTCCCCCTGCGGGCGCCCGGGCTCGTCCTGCGGGCTCTTGAGCTCCTCGATGGCTTTGTCGACCGCCTTGTGCGGCATGCCGGTCCTGCGGCACAGATCCTTCGGTTCCATGCTGCTCAGCACATCGTCGACGCTCTTGCCCTCGACGCTCGCGACCTCCCACACATAGCGCTGAACCCGGTCGACCGGGTCAAGAGCCCGGGACCGCCCTGCCCCCGTGGCGTCCCCCGGCGCCGCGGGGGCGAGGCCGTCGCGCGGCACGGCGCCCCGCGCACCGGCCTCGGGCAGCCGCTCCTGCTCCAGCCAGGTCGTCCACACACCGCGCCCGACGAGGTGCCCGGCCACGCTCTCGGCCGGCGAGCCGTCCGCCAGAAGGCCCGGCTCTGCGGTGTCGGCCCGGACCAGGAGACGGCAGGAGGCCGCGAGCATGGGCGGCGCCGTGACAGGCCCCACCGGTTCGCCGATCAGGGTGCACAGCGCTGCGATGTCCGGCTGGGCGGGAGCGTGGTGGACGAGGTTCCGCAGGACACAGCCGATCTGCCCCAGATCGGGATCGGGATGCAGCAGCAGCGCGTGGGCGCCGACGATGCCGAGGAACGGGTTGTCGTTCCCGGACCGGACGAGTTCGAGCAGGTGCCGGGTCGACACGAGATCGATCCCCTGCCGCAGCCCGGAGAGCGCGGCCTCCAGGGCCAGATCGAGCGCGCGGTCCGCAGGCGTCCAGCCGACGCCGCGGCGCACCATCTGGACCGATGCGAACTGCGGTTGGGGGCCGTGGGGGCCGTTGCTCACGAACACCAGGGTGGTCCAGCCTTCGAGGACGTGCAGCGCCTGTGCGAGGGGCAGCCCGTCGGCCGGCATCCTGCGCGTCCGCAACCGGTAGCCGCCGGGGGGCAGTTCGTGGCTCCAGGCCGACCATTCCTCGCCGCCCGACGGCTCCCACCCGCGGGCCCCGCCGTCCACGGGCCGGCCGTCCATGTCGGCGATCTCCAGCGCGTACGGGTCGAGTTGCCAGCCCCTGCGCAGATTGCGGACCAGCACCATCAGGGTCGGTGAGCCCTCCCCGTACGTCGTCCGGGTGCTCCAGCGCACCGCCGCCGCGCGATGGTCCTCACGGGTCGTGGGGGTGCCCTCGACGGGAGTGGCCGTGGGCATATGGGGCAGCGCGAGCCGCTCGGTGAACGGCTCGGGGCCGACCTCGACGAACCGGCTCTCCACCTCTCCGCCGAACCGCTGCTCGATGCGGTAGATACCGGCGGGCAGCACGGTGTCGATGGTGCCCATCGCGTGGGCCACCTCGCGGAACGCGGAGTCGGTGACGGTCACGAGGACCGACGGGGTGTCCGGTATGACGACGAACGGCACGCGGTCCGCGGCGGCCCCTTCCGAACGCCGCCGGTCTTCAGAGCTGGACACCATTCCCACCGCCTGTCATTACCTCGAAGAATCCACCGTTCTGGAAGTCGGGCGCGGTCCAGCTCTCCGGTGTCACGCGGTACAGACCGGGCGCGAGCTTCTCGACGCTCTCCTCCTCCTCGGCGTACAGCCGCAGCGGCGGCTCGCCGGGGTCGCCGCCGCGCAGCTGGACCCAGCCGCGGAACCCGTCCGGGAAGCAGAGCCTGACCGGGTACGTCTCCGCTCCGAGGCCTCTCGCGAAGATCATCGGATCGTTGCCCTTGATGAACCGGGGCTGCTGCGGGACCAGCAGCGTACGGGTGCGGTCCTCCACGTGCCGTACGACGTAGTCGGCGAGGCTGTCGGAAGTGATCACGCCCTTGGGTGTGGCGCCGCCCCCGCTCAGCCCGTCGAGGAGTGCGGTCGTGAAGTGCCCGCGCGCGAGGTCGGGCTGTGCGTTCTGCTCCTCGTAGGCGGGGTCGCCGCTCGATGTGGCGTACCCGATGAAGCAGTCGACCTCCTCGCGTGTCTCGGCGGCGGTGAAGGGCGGCCCGAAGGACAGGGCGCCGACGCTGCTGCCGGTGCGGCAGCAGTCGGCGAAGCAGACGATTTCCCGGAAGGGAGCCGCCGACTCGTACCAGTCCAGGTACGGGCGTACGGCGACGTGGTTGCCGAGCAGGTCGATCGCCGCGTTGGCCATCAGGAGCGCGGTGTTGGTGTCGCTCAGCCGGAATCCGTGTCCCGCGAGGAAGAGGTAGAGCCGGGTCCGCTGCCGCGCGGCGTGCCGCTCCTCCTCGGGCTTGCTCTCCACCGCCCGCCTGACCGCGAGATTCGCGCGGTAGAGCGCTTGGTTGACGTTCTCGCGGGTCGGTGTGGCGGACATGAAGTCCGCGATGAGCTCGTCCTCGTCGGAGGCGGTCACCAGCCCCACGTTGGCTTCGGGCACACCCCCGCCGTGCGGGTCGACGAGCCAGTCGCGGAACCGCGTCGCATCACGCCGGGCTCCCTGTAGGTCACCGATGGCCGGGTATCGGTTGATACCGACGACCACGGCGTAGTGCAGGTCGTTCATCGGTCTCTCTCCCCCGTCGGTCGCGATCAGTCGGTCGCGGTCAGTCGGCGAGCATGGTGGCCACGCTCGCGAGCACGTCCGGGTCGTGGTCGAAGGCCACGTGGCTGCGCGCCCCCGAGCGCAGGCCCGGGCCGCCGTCACCGGGCGACCACACGGTGCGTGCGGAGTCGGCGCGCAGGAAGCCGCGCAGGTCGTCCGAGTCGGGCCCCACGGCGGCGGCGTCGAGGAACCAGTGCTGCATTCCCGCGACCGGCATGACGGCGGACTGCCGGGAGGGCCCGCGCTCAAGGACTCCGGAGATGAAGTAGAGGAGCGACCTCGGGTACAGGAACGGCACGAGGTGGTCGGCCCGCTCCGCGGGGTCGGTCATGGTGAACATCCGGAACCGGTCGAAGAGTTCGGCCTGGCGGCGGATCACGGGCGCGAGCTGCGCCACCGTACAGGCGGGCGCGAGGAGCACCACGTCCCGCAGCCGGAAGTCGGCGGGAACGGGGTCGTCGACCGCGGCGCGCCTGCGCGCGAGGTCGTCGAGCAGGTTGCCGATGAACACGGCGCCCGCGCTGTGGCCGACCACGGTCACCTCGGGTCGGGTGCCGGTGGCGAGCAGCTCGGCGAACCGGTCGAGGAAGTACCGCCCGGCGCGGACCTCGTCGTCCGCGGCGGCGAAGGTGTCCAGGGTCTGCCGCTTCATCGCGTCCCAGATCGCGGCGCCCACATTGGCGAGGTAGAACTCGCGGAGGATCTCCTCGATGACCGTCGGATAGAGCCCGTGGTCGTTGCGCTGCCGGAAGCGTCCTACGACGGCGGCGACGACCCGCACGGTCTTGCGCACCATCAACGCGGTGCTCACCAGGGCACGTTCCCCCGTGCCCGCCCTGGCCGCGAGGTCGGCCACGACATCCGGTGACATCAGGGTGACCGCCGCGGCACGCCCCCCGATGACCTCTCGCGCCGCGGCGGCCGGCTCGTTTGTCTGCGGTGTGTCCGGGGGCGCCACGGAGTTCACGATCTCCCGGGTGCGCTCGGCGAGTTCGGCGTCCGCCGAGAGCTCGGCGGCGATCTGCTTCTGCTCGGACTCGCTCAGCGGCGGCACGTCCTGCGGCGCGACCATCCGCGCGTAGGGCTCCTGTTCCTGACGCACCTGGGCGAGTTCGGCTGTCACGGACCTCGGTGTGGGGGTGGCCATGAGACCCGCCCCGCGCTGCCCCGGTTGCTGGAACACGGCGCCGGTGGCGTACCGGGTGACCCTGTTGAGCAGCGTACGGAAGACGCTCTCGTTCAGGATCTGCGGCAGGTTGCCCCGCAGGGTCTCGAGCAGCCCGCTGCTCCACACGAAGAAGACGGGGTCGACGCCCGCCGCCTCGTACACGGGCGCGAGCCGCTCCGCGGTGGCGAAGCCCAGCATGTCGTCGATGAGCCCACCGTGGAAGTGCAGCACGACGCGCGGCCGGTCCCTGAGCCCGGCCACGAGCCCGTCGATGTCGGCGGTGGTGGTCGAGGCGAGCCGACCACCCTGCCGGCTGTGGATGCACCGATCACGGAAGGAAGCCATGCCCAGAAGGTAGGGCGGCCCGGCCGCCCCGACATCGGGGGCCGGCTCAGGGATAACCCCTGACCGGAAAGGCCACGAGGACTAGGAACCCGAGGGGGCGCCCATCCACTCGGCCTCGTACCCCGCGTATGTCCCGTCGTGCGTCGCCAGATGCGTGAACTGGTCGACGTACTCCTTGAACTCTTCGTCCCCGCGCGGCAGGGCGTAGGCCTTCTCGGAGAAGGTGAAGGGCTTCTCGGGGTGCAGCGAGCAGAGTTCGGGGTGGATCTTGGCCTGGTATCGGGTCTCGCTCGCGTCCGTCATCATCACGTCCGCGCGGCCCTCGATGATCTCCTGGAAGATCGTGGTGTTCTCGGGGTGCTGCTTGATCGTGGCCTGCTTGATGTTGGCGCGCGCGAACTGCTCGTTCGTGCCGCCGGGGTTCACGATGACTGTGGTGCCCGGCTTGTCGATGTCCTTGAGCGTGCCGTCGCCGAACTTCTCCTTTTCGGCGCAGCGCACGATCGGCGTCTTGCCGTCCTCGCGGGTCGGCTCGCTGAAGTAGACCTGGCGGGCGCGCGGCAGGGTGATGGAGACGCCGCCGACCGCGATGTCGCAGCGGCCCGCCGCGACGTCCTTGGTCAGGTTCGCCCAGGTCGTGGCCACGTACGAGGGTTTGGCATCCAGGCTCTTCGCCAGGTCATCGGCCATCTTGATGTCCACGCCGCTGTACGTCTTGTCGGCGGGGTCGAGGTGGGTGAACGGGCGGTAGTCGCCCGTCGTGCACACCTTGAGGACGCCCGACTTCGGCACGGAGTCCAGGAGGCTGCCGTGGTGGCGGTCCTTGCCGCGCCCGGCGTCGGGCGACGCGGGCGCGGCAGCCGTGAGAGCGAGCAGACAGACCAGGGCGGACAGGGTGGCGGCGCGCTTCACGGGGGCTCCTCCGGACGGGTTCGCGGCTCGAAGGGATCACCTTCGCAGAACCGTCAGGGCAGGTGAAGCCCCTTCTCATCAGGCGAGCGGCACCAGTTGAACCGCGGTCAGGCCGGGGCCCCGGTCGGTGTCGTACGCGTCCTCGTCGAACGGGTACAGCGGACGCTCCACGCGGTGGTGGCCGAGCCGCAGCAGGTCCTGGTCGACGCCGCCCGGGGTGAGGGCGAGGAGCCAGTCGGCGGCCATGTCATAGAGCTCTGGCTCCAGGTAGCCGATTTTGACGACCACCAGGTCGAAGGTGCGCGGGTCGATGCCGAGGCCGCCGTCCGCCGGACCCATGAAGTCCGCGAGGGTGTGGAAGGGCTTGCGGCGCTCGACCAGGATCACCGTCACACCGCCGGTCCGCACGGCCGCCATGTCGACACCGCGGTCGTACGCGCCGCCCTCCGCCCGGTCCTTCTGCTCGGCCGCGCGCTGCAACGCCACGACGGTGCCGGTGAGTTCGTGGGGGCCGCCGTGGTTCGCGTCGACCTTTCCGCCGACGCTCAGGGTGACATCGGCGCCGACTCCGGCCTCGAAGCAGCGGGCGACGGCGACCGGGTCGGTGATGCCGGGGTGGACCGCGGTGACCTGCCCGGAGCGGATCGCGTCGTTCTCCAGGAGCTTGCCGAGCATGTACGCCAGGTCACCGGCGCCGCCCGCCGTGGGGTTGTCGCCGGAGTCGCTGATCAGGAAGGGCCGCTTGTCCGAGGCGACCGCCTTCTCGATGCACTCCTCGGCGCCGCCCGTGGGCCCGACGAAGACGAAGTCGCGGCGCGCGTCCCAGTAGCGACGGGCGAGCTTCTCGGCCTCGGCGGCGGCCAGTTCGGCATCGTCCCCGGTGACGACGATCGCGGCCTTGCAGCGCGGCTCGTCCGCCCACGCGTAGCCGACCCACATCGCGGCGTCGAGGATGCCGGGCAGCTTCTCGATGTCGGCGAGCGAGGCGTAGAGCGACTTGGCGGGCTCCAGGCGGGTGCTGGTCTTCTCGCCGGGCAGGAGCACCGGCACCTGCACCCAGGCGCGGTGCGGCCGGGTGCCCTCGCGCAGGCAGCGTACGAGATTGCGCGCGGCACGCTCGCGGGTCTCCCAGGCGTCCTCGTGCGGGGCCAGGCGGTGGGCGGTGAGCAGGTCGATGGGCTCGGCGAACCGGCGTGAGACGTTGCCGTGCAGGTCCATGGCGGTCGACATCATCGGGCGGCCGCCGTCGGGGGTGCCCACCGCGTCGAGGGCGGCGCGGACCGCTTCGGTCAGGTCGGCTTCGGCGTCGGTCAGGCCGATGACGCTCATCGCGCCGTGGATGTCGTAGACGAGGCCGTCCAGGGGGCCCGCTTCCCGTATGCGCGTGACCAGTTCGTCCTTGAGGGTCAGGTACGACTCCGCCTCCACCGGGCCGCCGGGCAGCGAGGTCGCGTGCAGGAGAGGCACCCACTCGACCGTGTACGCGAGGTCCGATTCCGGGCGGGTCCAGGTGTAGCGGTCCAGGAGGTCCTGGCCGCGGGTCTGGCGGAAGTCGTCCGTGGTGGAGCGGTGCGGGCAGAAGGTGGAGGACTCGATGCCGATGCCGCCGATGCCGATGCGGAGGCGACGCTGGTTCGTGGTCATGCGGGGGCGCTCTCTTCCTGGGGAGCCGGTGGGGTCGGGAGGTTCTGGCGCAGGGCGGTGAGTCCGGCGCCGAGGAGGCCCGCGTCGCGGCCCGTCACGGTGGTGGTGATCTCCAGGTCCGCGGTGGCCAGGGGCAGGCAGCGCTCGTAGAGGACTCCGCGCACGGCGGCGACGAGCGGTTCGGCGGTGGCGAGGACGCCGCCGAGGGCGACGGCCTGCGGGTTGAAGAAGTTCACGACGACGGACAGGACCGTGCCGATGTGCCGCCCCGCCGTGCGGACCAGGGTGGTGGCCTGCGGGTCGCCGTCGGAGACGAGCCGCAGGAGTTCGGTGGTGTCGGCCACGTCGACGCCCTGCAGGGCGAGTTCACGGACGAGGGCGGCGCCGCTCGCCACGGTCTCCAGGCAGCCGATGTTGCCGCAGCTGCACGGGCGGTCGCCCGCCGCATCGACGCGTACGTGACTGATGTCGCCGGCCGAGCCGTTGGCGCCGTCGTGCGGGCGGCCCGCCACGATGACGCCGCTGCCGATGCCCCGGCCCGCCTTGACGACGACCATGTGGTCGAGTCCGGGGCGCGCGGTGCGGTGTTCGCCGACGGCCATCATCGTGGCGTCGTTGTCGACGGTGACGGGGATGCCGAGGCGCTCCGCGAGGACGTCCCGCAGCGGGTAGCGGTGCCAGCCGGGCATGCGGGACGGGCTCAGGACGCGACCCTGGGCGGGCTGCACGGGGCCGGGGAAGGCGACGCCGATGGCGCGGACGGTGCGGCCCGCCTCGCGCTGGCGGGCGCCCAGTTCGGCGACCTGACCACAGAGCCAGTCGACGGCGGACTCGGGCCCCGCGGTGATGTCGTGCGGCAGGTCGACGGCATCAAGGACCGTGCCGGCGAGATCGACGACGCCGATGCGCGCGTGGTGGCTGCCGAGGTCGGCGGCGAGGGCGACGCCGCCCTGCGTGTGCACGCGGAGCAGCCGGGGGCGGCGGCCACCGCGCGATGCGCCCTCGCCGGATTCGGTGAGTACGCCGGCGGTGACGAGTTCCTGCACGCGCAGCGAAACGGTGGAGGGGGCGAGCCCCAGTTCCCGTACGAGATCGGCACGGGAGGAGGCGGCGCCCGAGGAGACCAGCTGCAGGATGTGCTGCGCCGAGCCCGGTTCGCCGTGCGGTGTTCCGGCCATGCCGCCCCCAGTTGCTTCGATCAGTTCGTTCGACATCGGGAAGAACACTAAGTCTCATCAAAGCAAGTTGGCCAGACCCTCCCGACTTTATGACTTCTTGCCGAACGAAGCTCTTGACTTGATTTTGTCGCCAGATCTAGCGTTCAGGCGCCGCCCGTCGATCTCCGGCACGGTCCGGCTCTCGCATCCTTGGAGGCCCTTCGCCATGCGCTCAAGGCGATCACGTCCCCGCGCGCGGCGCCGCGCTCTCATAGCCGCGGCGGCATCCGTCGCCGCGCTCGCCCTCACTGCGGTCACCGGCTGCACGCAGGAGGGCGGCCGCGTCGACATGGGCCCCACCGGCGGCACTCCGGTCGAGGGCGGCACCGCCACGATGGCGCTTCCGCCCGCCGCGACACCGAACTGGATCTTCCCTATCGGCGCGCCCGGCTACGGCGCCTCGTACAACTACGGAATCCAGTCCCTGCTCTTCATGCCCGTGTACGACGCCGTGCAGGACAAGGGCGCGAGCGAGCTGACCACGCACGGCCCGAGCACGCTCGGCGGCGAGCCGAAGTTCAGCGACGGCAACAAGACCGTGACGGTGCCGCTGCGCGAGGGCGTGAAGTGGTCCGACGGGAAGCCGGTCACCGCACGCGACATCGAGTTCTGGTTCAACCTCGTCAAGGCCAACAAGGCGAGCTGGGGCAACTACTCGGTCGGCACGATGCCCGACAACGTCAAGCGCTTCGAGACGGTCGACGACCACACCGTGCGCCTGCACCTGAGCCGCGCGTACAACCCGGACTGGTTCACCGCCAACCAGCTCACCCTGATGCGGGCCCTGCCCCAGCACGCCTGGGACGCCAGGACCGACGGCGGTGAGGTCGGCGACTGGGACCGTACGAAGACAGGCGCCAAGACCGTCTTCGCGCGGCTCACGCGGCACGCCAAGAGCCTTGGCTCGTACGGCTCCGACCCGCTGTGGAAGACGGTCAACGGCCCGTGGAAGCTGGCGGGCTGGCGCGACAGCGGCCAGGTCACCATCGTGCCGAACGAGAAGTACACCGGTCCGAAGTCGCAGCGCCCGCACCTCGACAAGGTCGTCTTCAAGCCCTTCACGACGGCCGACTCCGAGTACAACGTGCTGCGTTCGGGAGGCGTCGACTACGGCTACATCCCGCCGTCGGTGATGGCGCAGAAGGAGAAGTTCGAGGAGAAGGGCTACCGCGTCGATCCGTGGGAGGGCTGGGCGGCGACGTACATCGTCTACAACTTCAACTCCACGCACGCGGGCCCGATGATGGACCAGCTCTACATCAGGCAGGCGATGCAGCACCTCGTCGACCAGAAGGCGATGAGCGACGTCATCTGGCAGGGCAGCGCGACATCGACGCTCGGCCCGGTGCCGGTGACGCCGAAGAGCCAGTACCTGTCCGACGCCATGGAGAAGAACCAGTACCCCTTCGACGTGCGGAAGGCTCAGCGGCTCCTCACCGCGCACGGCTGGAAGACGGTCGACGGCACGGCACGCTGCGTACGCCCGGGAACGGGCGCCGACGCGTGCGGCAAGGGCATCGCGAAGAACACCCCGCTCGAACTCACCCTGCTCTCCCAGTCAGGATCCACCGAGACGACGAACATGATGCAGGAGCTCAAGTCGTCGCTCTCCAAGGCCGGGATCGACCTCTCCGTGCGCCAGCAGCCGCTGAACTCGGTGCTCGGCAACTCCGTGCCCTGCAAGACGAAGGACCCCGGCTGCGACTGGGACATGTCGTTCTTCGGGACGGCGGGCAGCTGGTACTACCCGCTCAACCCCAGCGGTGAGCAGCTCTTCTCCACCGACGCCTCCGCCAACTTCGGCAATTACAGCGACAAGAAGGCCGACCGGATCATTCGCGCCGTGCAGTACTCGCCCGACATGAAGGCGATGCACGCGTACGGCGAATACCTCGCCGAGCAGCTGCCGGTGATGTGGATGCCCAACCCGGCCTACCAAGTCTCGGTGATCCGCAACGACTTGCGGGGCATCGGTCAGAACCCGACCGTCACCTTCGCACCGCAGGACTGGTACTACGTCAAGAAGAAGGGAGCCGACAAGTGACCGGCTTTCTGGTCAAGCGCTTCCTTCAGGCGCTCGTCGTGCTGTTCCTGGTATCGATCATCGTCTTCACGCTGCTGCACATGCTGCCCGGCGGCCCCGCGCGCGCCATCCTCGGCCCGAAGGGCACACCGCAGCAGATCGAGCACTTCAACCACCAGCAGGGATACGACCGTTCACTGCCCCAGCAGTACCTGATGTACCTGAAGCGGCTCTTCACCGGCGACCTCGGCGAGTCCTTCAAGCTCAACTCGCCCGTCTTCGACCTGCTCAAACAGCGGCTGCCGAAGACCCTGCTCCTGACGGTGCTCTCCACCGCGCTCGCGGTCGTCATCGCCGTCCCGCTCGGCCTGCTGCAGGCCGTGCGGCGCGGCAAGGCCTCGGACTACGCGCTGACGGGGCTCGCCTTCCTGCTCTACGCGACGCCCGTGTTCTTCCTCGGCCTCATCATGATCATCCTGTTCGCGCAGGTGATGCCGATCCTCCCGGCGGAAGCGCCGCAGGGCGAGAGCGTCGGTGAACTCCTGGGCGACTTCACGGGGTTGGTCCTTCCGGTCGTCACCATGGCCTTCGGCATCGTGGCGATGTTCAGCCGCTACATGCGCTCGGCGGTCCTGGACAACCTCACCGAGGAATACGTCCGGACGGCGATGGCCAAGGGCCAGTCGAGCCGCCGGATCATGGTCCGCCACGTCCTGCGCAACGCCCTGATCCCCCTGGCGACGCTGCTCGGCCTCTATCTGCCGACGCTCTTCAGCGGCGCGCTCGTCGTCGAGTCGATGTTCAACTACCCCGGCATGGGGCTGCTGTTCTGGAACGCGGCGCAGGGCTCAGACTTCCCGGTCCTGCTCGGCGTGACGCTCGTCGTCGGCGTCGCCACCGTCATCGGCTCACTGATCACCGACATCCTGTACGCCGTCCTCGACCCCCGGATCCGGAGCGTGGCATGAGTACCGCGACCGCACCTGTCAGCCCCGGGGCAGCCCCGTCTCCGGGGAACGAGGCGGCGGCGCAGGCCACGCCCTCACTCGCCCGCCGCACGCTCCAGGTCTTCACCGGCAACAAGCTCGCCCTGACCGGCGTGGTGGTCCTGGTCCTGCTCCTGGCCTTCAGCTACCTCGGGCCGCTGCTCTACTCGACCGAGCAGGTGCACACCGACCTGTCGCAGGCCAACCTGGCGCCAGGAAGCTCCGGCCATCTCCTGGGCACCACCGACCTCGGCTACGACATGGTCGGCCGCCTGATGGTCGCCGGGCAGACCTCGCTGGAGATCGGCCTGGCAGCGGGCCTCCTCGCCACGCTCTTCGGGACCGTGTACGGCGCGGTCGCGGGGTACTTCGGCGGCTGGGTGGACGCGGCCATGATGCGGATCACGGACGCCGCGCTCGCGATCCCGGCGATGTTCCTGCTCGTCGTGGTCGCCGCGATCATCACGCCCAGCAAGGGCGTCCTCATCGTCATCATCGCGTCGGTCGCCTGGCTCTCCCCCGCCCGCCTGGTGCGCGGCGAGGCGCTCTCGCTGCGCGACCGCGAGTACGTGCAGGCGATGCGGATGATGGGCGGCGGCGGCGCGCGTGCCGTGTTCAAGCACATCGTGCCGAACGCGATCGGCACGGTCATCGTCAACTGCACCTTCCAGATCGCCGACGCCATCCTCTACGTCAGCTATCTGGCCTTCCTGGGCCTGAGCATCCCGCCTCCGTCGGCCGACTGGGGCTCGATGCTCTCGGCCGGCATCACCTACACCCAGAACGGCTACTGGTGGCTGATCTTCCCGCCGGGCATCGCGATCGTCCTTGTCGTCGCCGCGTTCAACTTCATCGGTGACGGGCTGCGGGACGCGTTCGAAGTACGGCTGCAGAAGTAAGGGAGAACCGACGAGATGACCGAGCCACTGCTCAAGAACATTGAGCCCCTGCTCAAGATCGAAGATCTGCGCGTCGACATCGCCTCGCGCGAGCGCACCGTCCACGCCCTCGACGGCGTCTGTCTCGAACTAGCCCCGGGTGAGGCCCTGGGCATCGTGGGCGAGTCGGGCTGCGGCAAGACGATGACCGCGCTCAGTGTCCTGGGGCTGCTTCCGCCCGGCGGTGACATCACCGGCGGACGCGTCCTGTTCGACGGCCGCGACCTGGCCACGGCCCCCGATCCGGTCCTTCAGGACGTACGGGGCAACACGATCGGCATGGTCTTCCAGGACCCGCTGACCTCGCTGAACCCGACGATGACGATCGGGGCGCAGGTGGCCGAGCCGCTCGTCCTGCACCGCCCCGAGCTGAGCAGGAAAGAGGCGTGGGCGCGGGCCGAGGAGATGCTGCGCCTGGTCGGCATGCCGCAGCCCGCGGAGCGCATGAAGGCGTATCCGCACCAGCTGTCGGGCGGCATGCGTCAGCGCGTGGCGATCGCCATGGCCCTGGTCTGCGAGCCGAAGCTGCTCATCGCGGACGAGCCGACCACCGCCCTCGACGTGACGACACAGCACCAGATCCTGGAGCTGATCGACGGCCTGCGCGAGCGGCTCGGCATGGCGATGATCCTGGTCACGCACGACCTGGGAGTCATCGCCAACCGGGTCGACAGGGTCGCGGTGATGTACGCGGGCAAAGTCGCCGAACAGTCGGACGTACGCGGCCTGTTCGCGAGACCCCGGCACCGCTACACCGAGGCGCTGTTCGCCTCACTTCCCGAGCGGGCCGCGGACAGCGGCACCGCGCTCCACACGATCCCGGGCCTTCCGCCGAACCTGGCGGTGCGGTCGACGGGGTGCCGGTTCGCACCGCGCTGCACCTTCGCGACGGATGAGTGCCGGGCCGAGGAGCCGCAGCTCGCCGACGACGAACTGCGGGGCGGGGATCACAGATTCGCCTGCTTCCATCCGGTGCCGGACAACGCCACGGAGGCGGAGGTCGTGATCCCGCCCGCCATGCCCGCACCGCGCGCTCCCGGTGACGTACTCGTCGAACTCGACAGCCTGGTCAAGGACTTCCCCCTCAAGGGCGGGGCCTTCTCTCGCAGCCGGGGCACGGTGAGCGCGGTCGGCGGAGTCAGCCTGGAGATCCGCAAGGGCGAGACGTTCGGCATGGTCGGCGAGTCCGGGTGCGGCAAGACCACGCTCGGCCGGATCGTCGCGGGCCTTGAGGATCCGACGGCCGGGCTCGTGCGCTTCGACGGGCACGATCCGGCGAAGATGTCGCGGGCCGAGCGCCGGGCGCACCGGCGGCGCGTGCAGCTGATGTTCCAGGACTCCACGGCCGCCATGGACCCCCGGATGCGGGTCGGTGAAATTCTGCGGGAGCCACTGGTCATCCAGGGCGTGGGCAGCCGCGCCGACCAGGAGAAGCTGATCGCCGAACTCCTGGACGCGGTCGGTCTGCCGCGCGGCGCCGTGCACCGCTACCCGCACGAGTTCTCCGGTGGCCAGCGTCAACGCCTGGGCCTGGCACGGGCGTTGGCCCTCTCCCCCGATCTGGTGGTCGCGGACGAGCCGGTCTCCGCGCTCGACGTCTCCGTACAGGCGCAGATCCTGAACCTGATGCGGGAGCTGCAGCGGGAACGCGGTCTGACGTATCTGTTCATCTCGCACGACCTGGCGGTGGTACGCCACCTCGCGGACACGGTCGGCGTGATGTACCTGGGCAAGCTGGTCGAGTCGGGTCCTGCCGCGCAGGTGTACGCGCATCCGCTGCACCCGTACACGCGCGGGCTGCTCGACACGGTCAATCTGCCGGACCCCGAGGCGGCGGACGGCTCGGACCGCACTCCCCTGGAGGGCGAGACTCCGTCGGCCGCGAAGCCCCCGTCTGGCTGCCGCTTCCGCACCCGGTGCCCCATGGCCCAGGAGGTGTGCGCCATCACGGAGCCGCCGGTGTCCACCCCGAACAGTGCGGGACACCAGGTCGCGTGCCACTTCCCCCTGGCCGCGCCTCGGCTAGCGTCGGCCGTGTGAAAGTCGGCAGTGTGAAAATCGCGGATGCCCTGACCCGCCGCCCGCTCGTGCTCGACGGCGGCCTCTCCAATCAGTTGGAGGCCGCCGGGCACGACCTGAGCGACGCCCTGTGGTCGGCGAGGCTGCTCGCCGACGAGCCGGGGGCCATCGTGGCGGCGCACCGCGCGTACTACGAAGCGGGCGCGGACATCGCCATCACGGCGAGCTATCAGGCGACGTTCGAGGGCTTCGCGAAGCACGGCATCGACGCGGTGAGCACCGCTGAACTGCTGCGCCTGAGTGTCGAGTCGGCGCGTGAGGCGGGAGCGGATTCGGGCCGCGAGGTGTGGGTGGCCGCGTCCGCGGGCCCTTACGGGGCGATGCTCGCGGACGGCTCCGAGTACCGGGGCCGGTACGGCCTGACGGTGGCCGAACTCGAACGCTTCCACCGCCCGCGCCTCGAAGTCCTTGCCGACGCGCAACCGGACGTCTTCGCCCTGGAGACGGTGCCGGACACGGACGAGGCGCGGGCCCTGCTGCGGGCGGTGCGGGGCCTCGGGGTCCCCGCCTGGCTCTCGTACACCGTCTCCGGCGGCTTTACGCGGGCGGGCCAGCCCCTGGCGGAGGCCTTCGCCCTGGCTGCCGACGCCGAGGAGATCATCGCGGTCGGCATCAACTGCTGCGACCCCAAGGACGCGGACGCGGCGGTGCGTCTTGCCGCGCGGATCACGGGAAAGCCGGTGGTGGTCTACCCCAACAGCGGTGAGACGTGGGACGCGGACGCGAGGGCGTGGCGGGGTCCGGCCCACTTCGCCGCGGGCCGGGTCGTGGGGTGGCGCGACGCGGGGGCGCGGCTGATCGGGGGGTGCTGCCGGGTGGGGCCGGAAACGATCACCCGGGTGGCCGCGGAGCTGTCAGGGAGCGGTCGGCACCGGTGAGGCCCCGAGGGCACGCGCCGCCTCCGCCACACCCGATCTGACCTGCGGGAACGCCCTGCCCAGGGGTGACTGTCAGTGCCGAGGTGCAGACTGAGCCATGCCTGAGACAACGACGTCCCGGAGGTGGCCACGATGGCCGAGATCATTCTGACCGTAGGTACGCGCAAGGGCCTCTTCATCGGCCGCAGGCGCGGCGGCGCGAGCACCTGGCAGTTCGACGAAAGTCCGTATTTCAACGCCCAGGCCATCTACTCCGTGGCCATCGACACCCGTGGCAGTGCGCCCCGGCTCCTGGTGGGCGGCGACAGCTCGCACTACGGCCCGTCCGTCTTCCACTCCGACGACCTCGGCAGGACCTGGACGGAACCGGCCAAGGCGGCCGTCAAGTTCCCCAAGGACACCGGCGCCTCCCTCGAACGCGTCTGGCAGCTGCATCCCGCGGCCGCCGAGCCCGACGTCGTCTACGCGGGCACGGAGCCCGCCGCGCTCTACCGCTCGCAGGACCGCGGCGAGACCTTCGACCTCGTGCGCCCCCTCTGGGAGCACCCCACGCGCGACAAGTGGGTGCCGGGCGGCGGCGGTGAGGGCCTGCACACCGTCCTGACCGACCCGCGCGACCCGGACGCGGTGACCGTCGCCGTCTCCACCGCCGGAGTCTTCCGCACCCTGGACGGCGGCAAGAGCTGGGCCCCGTCGAACAGCGGCGTCACGGCGGTCTTCCTGCCGGACCCGGACCCGGAGTTCGGCCAGTGCGTGCACAAGGTCGCCAGGGACGCCGGTGACCCGGACCGGCTGTATCTGCAGAACCACTGGGGCGTGTTCCGCAGCGACGACGCGGGCGCGCGCTGGACGGACATCGGCGAGGGCCTCCCCTCCGACTTCGGCTTCTCCGTCGTCGCCCACCCGCACCGCGCGGACACCGCCTACGTCTTCCCGATCAACGCCGACATGGACCGCGTCCCCGCCGACCACCGATGTCGGGTCTACCGCACGTCCGACGCGGGCAAGAGCTGGGAGCCGCTCAGCGCGGGCCTCCCGGACGGCGACCACTACGGCACGGTGCTGCGCGACGCGATGTGCAGCGACGACCAGGACCCGGCGGGCATCTACTTCGGCAATCGCAACGGCGAGGTGTACGCGTCGGCTGACGACGGGGACAGCTGGCGGGAGTTGGCGTCCCACCTGCCCGACGTACTGTGCGTCAGGGCGGCGGCCATCGGTTGATCGACGCCCCCGTTACGGCAGTAGGGTGACGCCGTGGCATCACGACCCTTGCATGAAATCGTCGAAGCGGGCTGGGCGAAGGCCCTCGAACCCGTCGCCGGGAAGATCACCGAGATGGGCGACTTCCTGCGCGCGGAGATCGCCGCGGGACGCACCTACCTCCCGTCCGGGCCGAACGTCCTGCGCGCGTTCCAGCAGCCGTTCGACGAGGTGCGGGTGCTGATCGTCGGCCAGGACCCCTATCCGACCCCGGGGCACGCGGTGGGTCTGTCGTTCTCGGTCGCGCCCGAGGTGCGCCCGCTGCCCGGCAGCCTCATCAACATCTACCGCGAGATGGGTTCCGACCTGGGTGTCCCGCAGCCGTCGAACGGCGACCTGACGCCCTGGACCCAGCAGGGCGTCCTGCTGCTCAACAAGGCGCTCACCACGGCTCCGGGGCGTCCCGCGGCGCACCGGGGCAAGGGGTGGGAGGAGGTCACCGAGCAGGCCATCAAGGCGCTCGCCGCACGTGGGAGACCCCTCGTGTCCATCCTGTGGGGGCGCGACGCCCGCAACCTGCGTCCGCTGCTCGGCCCGCTGCCTTCGGTCGAGTCGTCGCACCCCTCGCCCATGTCGGCGGACCGCGGCTTCTTCGGCTCGCGCCCCTTCAGCCGGGCCAATGACCTCCTTGTCCAGCAGGGCGGTCAGCCGGTGGACTGGCGGCTTCCGTGACGGACACCTCGTGGGTCCTCGGGGTCGACTCGGGCGGCTCCGGGATGCGGGTCGCCATAGACACGCCCGACGGCCTCGCCCGCTCTGCCCCGGCGAGCTCGAAGGAGCCGGTGCGCACTGGTGCGTTCGGCATCGACGCCGAACACTTCCTGGAGCAACTGGTCCCGATGGCGCGGGAGTTGCTCGAACAGGCGGGCGGAGGGCGGATCACCTCCGTGGCCGTCGGGGCCACGGGCATGGCGAGCCTCGGCGACGACCTGCGCGCGGAGCTGCCCTCCGCGCTCCGAAAGGCCCTGGGCGTACGGCGCTCGGCGCTCGCCGCGGACGGCGTCACCGCGTACGCGGGCGCGCTCGGCGACCGTCCCGGCGCGGTCGTCGCCGCGGGTACGGGCATGATCGCGATCGGCACGGACCTGACCGCCTGGCACCGCGCCGACGGCTGGGGGCATCTGCTCGGCGACTGCGGCGGCGGCTCGTGGATCGGCCGCGCGGGACTCGAAGCGGCGATGCGGGCTTTCGACGGCAGGCGCCACGGTTCCAAGACGCTGCTCGCGAGGGCCGAGGAACTGTTCGGCCCGGTGTCGGGACTGCCGGGACAGCTCTATCCCCGTACGGACCGGCCCGCGATGCTCGCCTCGTTCGCGCCCGAAGTGGCGCGCTGTGCTCCTGACGACCTTGTGGCCGATGCGATCCTGCGGGACGCCGCCCGGCACATCGCCGAAGCCACGGCCGCCGTATGCCCGGCGTCCGACGCCGTGAGCCGGGGCGAGCGGCCCGAGGTCGCCCTGACCGGAGGTCTTTTCAAGATGGGCGACGCGCTGCTTCACCCGGTGCGGACGGAACTCGAGGACCGCCTGCGGCACGTAAGGCTGGTCCAGGCCGCGGGAGACCCACTGGACGGCGCCGTGCGCATAGCCGCCGATATCACCATGAACAGGCTGCGTCTGCCGCTCGATCCGCGCATGCTCACCGTGCACACCGAGTAAGACAATTGACCACCCCGGATGACCACTCCGTCATGTGACAGTTGACGTCCACGTAACTCATAAGACAAAAGTGGACTTATACCGCCCACCTGTACCCTCCCCGAACAGTGAAGCCCCAGAGACCAGTAGCATGCGGGGCCATGAGCTCCCCCACCGGGCCCGCATCAGGCCTGCCCGTACGAATGCCGCGACCCCGCCAGCCCGGGCGGCACCGCCGCCCGGAGCCCGTGGCGGCTCCCGAGAACGCGCCCGCGCTCGTTCTCGCCGTACCGGGCGTACCCAGCACCGCCACACGCAGCCTCGCCGAAGAGGTCGTGAGCATCGCCCGCTCCGAGCTGCCAGGCCTCGACGCCCGCATCGGCTACCTCGACGGGACCGAGGACGCGACGACCAGCTCGTTCCCCGAGTTCCCCTCGCTGCAGTCCGTGCTCGCGCACGCCGCCACCGAGCGCACCGCGCGCTATGAGCAGGCGCGCGCCGCGGGGTCGGACGCCACCGAGCCCGACGGCCCCGTCGCCGTCGTGGTGCCGCTCCTCGCGGGCCCCGACAGCGCGCTGATGCGGCGCGTGCGGCAGGCCGTGATGGACAGCCGCGCCCCCGCCGAGCTGACGGACGTCCTCGGCCCGCACCCGCTGCTCGCCGAGGGGCTGCACGTGCGTCTGTCGGAGGCCGGGCTCGCCCGCGCCGACCGCGCACGCCTGTTCACGGTGGCCACCGCGGCGGACGGCATCGTCCTCGCCACGGTCGGCGGCGAGGAGGCCGTGCAGGCCGCCGGGATCACCGGCATGCTGCTCGCGGCCCGCCTCGCGGTGCCGGTGATGGCTGCCGCTCTCGACCAGGAGGGTGCCATCGCGGACATGGCGGAGCAGCTGCGCGGCTCCGGCTCCACGCAGCTGGCGCTCGCCCCGTACCTGATCGGTCCCGAGATCGACGACAGCCTTCTCGAAGCCGCCGCCAAGGAGGCGGGCTGCTCGATCGCCGAGTCGCTCGGCGCCTACCCGGCGATCGGCAAGCTCGCCCTCGCCAAGTACGCGACGGCGCTCGGGATCGCCCCGCAGCAGCCGTCGGGCGCGCCGGTCCACTGACCGCACCGCGCCTGGCAGACCTGATGCCGTTACGCCGATGGGCCCGCCCCCTGATGCAGGGGGCG